>JANOTC010000075.1:0-6194 GCA_031416175.1 Gammaproteobacteria bacterium | reverse complement strand
GCCGGACGCCGAGTCCCTGCTCATGACCGAAGCTTCGCCGCCGGTTGCGGATGAAGATGTAGTCGAAGAAGCCGAGCGAGCATTAACCACGGTCGATTCTGAATTTGGCCGCACTACCGACCCCGTGCGCATGTATATGCGTGAAATGGGTACGGTCGAGTTGTTAACGCGTGAAGGCGAAATCTTGCTGGCGAAGCGGATTGAAGAGGGCTTGCGTCAAGTGTATTCGGCACTGGCGTCGTCTCCGCTTACCATTGACCGTGCACTAAGTGAATACGTGCGTGTGCAAGGCGCGCAAATTCGTTTGGGCGAATTAATTACCGGCTTTGTTGAACCTGAGCCGCTGGTTACCGATATTATCATTCCAGAAGTGCCGCTGGTAATGGCGGATGAAGACGCCGTTGCGGTTGTGGCGACGGATGAGGAAAGCGGCGAGGAAGGCGACGAGGAGACGGTTGATACAGGGCCTGATCCCGTCGAGGCGAACAATCGCTTTGTGTTGCTGGCCGAATTGCGCGATAAGCATAAAAAGCTGTCGAGCAAGCACGGTTCGGATCACAAGAAAACGGTGTTAGCGCAAGAAGAGATGTCCAATCATCTCTTGCAGATGAAATTGTCGCCGCGGTTTGTTGAACCGACAATGGCCATTCTGCGGGGTGTGGTTGACCGCGTGCGTGAGCAAGAGCGTGCGATTATGTCGATTTGCGTTAAAAAAGCGCAAATGCCGCGTAAAGATTTTATTTCGACGTTTCCTGATAACGAAACGAATCTGCAGTGGGTAGAGAAGTACGATAAGGAACGCCCTTTTTCGGCGGCCTTGCGTGCCAATGGCGATGAAATTCGTCGTTGCCAGCAGAAGTTGATCGCGATTGAAAACGAGTGCGGCGCAACCGTGGCGCGGCTCAAGGAAGTAAACCGTTTCATGTCGATTGGTGAAGCGAAAGCGCGCCGGGCGAAGAAGGAAATGGTTGAAGCCAATTTGCGTTTGGTTATTGCCATTGCAAAGAAATATACGAATCGCGGATTGCAGTTCTTGGATTTAATTCAAGAAGGCAACATCGGTTTGATGAAGGCCGTGGATAAATTCGAGTATCGGCGCGGTTATAAGTTTTCGACGTATGCAACCTGGTGGATTCGCCAGGCCATTACCCGTTCGATTGCTGACCAAGCGCGCACGATTCGTATCCCGGTGCACATGATTGAGACGATCAATAAACTCAACCGTGTGTCGCGCCAAATGTTGCAGGAAATGGGTCGTGAAGCCTCGCCCGAAGAGCTGGCGGTGCGCATGGAAATGCCGGAAGACAAGATTCGGAAAGTGCTCAAAATCGCGAAAGAGCCGATCTCGATGGAAACACCCATCGGTGACGACGAAGATTCACATTTGGGCGATTTCATCGAAGATCAAAGCATGCTGTCGCCTGGCGATGCGGCGACGTTTGAAGGTTTGCGCGAATCGACCACGCGAATTCTGGAAAGCTTGACGGCGCGGGAAGCGAAAGTGCTGCGCATGCGCTTTGGCATTGACATGAATACGGACCACACTTTGGAAGAGGTGGGTAAGCAGTTTGATGTCACGCGTGAGCGCATTCGGCAGATAGAGGCGAAGGCGTTACGTAAGTTGCGCCATCCGAGCCGGTCGGAACAGCTGCGAAGCTTTTTGGAATAATTGATTGATTAAAAAAAGCCGATCTTCCGGTACTGCGGAGGTCGGCTTTTGTTTATACTTCACCCGTTCTATTTTGGGGCCTGTAGCTCAGTTGGTTAGAGCAGTGGACTCATAATCCATTGGTCCTCGGTTCAAGTCCGAGCGGGCCCACCAAATTTACAAAGCCCAACCCTTAATGGTTGGGCTTTTTTTTCTGCTTCTGGAAGACCTTGTTGACAAGGGTGCTGTAGAGTTTGGGTCGAAAAGGACGCAACACGCATGACGCCAGAAACCAAAGCACGCCAGATGATAGATCGGAAGCTGGAAACGGCGGGTTGGGTCATTCAGGACATGAAGGAGCTTAACCTCGCTGGGTGGGCTGAACGTGGTGCAGTGAAAAAACCGCGCGAGTGCGAGGCCAGGGAGACGGCATGAGTGATCTGTGGAATAACCTTGATCTGCCCAGTCTAGCGGAATCCAGTGATTTGGAATGCAAGGCGGCACAGGGGCGTGACGGGCGCGGTGAGCTGCCCGAGGATTTCTGGAAAAGCTACAGTGCTATGGCCAACGCCGATGGTGGGATGATCTTGCTGGGCGTGCGGGAAAAGCCGCGCGGCCAGTTCACTGCGCTAGGATTGGTTGATGTGGAACGCGTGCGCAAGGCGCTGAGGGACAACCTGCATAACCGCAAGCAGGTGAGCGGCAATCTGCTGACTGAGTCGGACATCGCGCCGGTCGAGATTGACGGTAAAACTGTGTTGCGTATTCACGTGCCACGTGCGCAACGGCAGGTGAAACCGGTGCATTTGGGTAGCAACCCGTTTGGTGGCACTTATCTGCGACGTTATGAAGGTGACTACCAGGCCGATGATGAAACCGTGCGCCGCTTGATGGCGGAGCGGGTGGAAGATTCGCGCGATGAGCGCGTGTTGAAGGGCTTTGATTTCAGTGATCTGGATATGGATACCGTGGCGGCTTTTCGCAACCGCTTCGCGGCTGCGAAGCCTGGTCATGTGTGGAGTGATCTGCCCTTGCCGGAGTTTTTGGAGTGCATCGGCGCCTTTGGCAAGAACCGCGAGGAAGGCGTCACCGGTTTACGGCTGGCGGGTTTGTTGATGTTTGGCCGGGCCGAAGTGATCTGCGATGCCTTGCCTCACTACATGGTGGATTATCAGGAACGGTCTGAGTCCAAAACCGAGAAGCGCTGGATCGACCGGCTGGTGCCCGATGGTAGTTGGTCGGGCAATGTGTATGACTTCTTCCGCAAGGTATACCAGAAGCTGACAGTTGATCTGAAAGTGCCCTTTCAATTGCAGGCGGGCCAGCGCATCGATGACACGCCGGTGCATGAGGCGCTACGGGAGGCTTTGGTTAATACGTTAATCCATGCCGACTTTTCAGGGCGGGTATCGGTGCTGGTGGTGAAACGGCCGGACATGTTTGGCTTTCGTAACCCTGGCCTGATGCGCTTGCCACCGGAGCTGGCGGTGATCGGTGGCAATAGCGATTGCCGCAATCGGCGGTTGCAGAAAATGTTTCAGTTGGTAGGCTACGGTGATCATGCAGGTTCGGGATTGCCAAAGATTTACCACAACTGGGCAGGGCAGCATTGGCGCCGCCCCGTGTTATATGAACTCCGGGAGCCTGAGCAGACATTGATGGAGCTGCGCATGAGCAGCCTCGTGCCCGAAGCTGCACTGCTTGAGCTGCAAGCACGCCTAAGTGGGCGCTTCGCGGCATTGCCTGAACTGGCTCGACTGGCGTTAATTACGGCGAGTGCGGAAGGCATGTTGAACCATGCCCGCCTGCGAGAGATTTCAACCGAGCACCCGGCCGATATCACCAAGATGTTGGCGGGACTTGTGCGGGACGGTTTATTGGCAACAAACGGTGTTGGTCGGGGCATGGTGTATTTCTTGCCATGGCAAGATCAGTATGCCGGGTCATTTTTTGAACGTGTCACAGAACCTTCACTGCCCGCGGAATCAGGCGTGCCAGCACTTCAAGCTCGTCCGTTAACACCGGAGCTAAGCGCCTTAACACCGGAGCGGTTCAGCAGCGCTGATCTCGGATCAAATGAGCCCGCGGTGATCTCTGACTTGAGCCAGATTACGCCCGCTGAGCTTGCCAACCTACAGGCGTTGGCGAACCGGGTGGCAGGACGTGATCGAGTAAAACCTGAGCAAGTGCAGGAAACGGTGTTGGTTCTATGTACTGGTCGTTATCTCGGTTTGCGCGTATTGGCCCAATTACTAGCCCGAAACCCTGACGGCGTTGATTTGCGCAAACGCATTCTCAATCCACTGGTAGCCAGAAAAGCTTTGAAGCGTGCATATCCGAACCCAAACGATCCGCGGCAAGCCTACACTACCAATATCAATACGAATTCAGGAAGCATAACCAAATGAGCACCTCCACCCTTGTCCAGAAAGTCTGGAACTTTTGCCGCTATACCTTGCGCGACGTCAACAGCAGCGTTCATATGGCCTAAAACGGGTATTTCGGTAGTCACCTATGCTCCATTTATGTCCTTAGATAAGCTCAACCCCCGCCAGAAACAGGCCGTGAAGCATCTGGACAGCCCGCTATTGGTGCTGGCCGGTGCAGGTAGTGGTAAAACGCGTGTCATTACCCAGAAAATTGCCTATCTGATTCGCGAATGCGGTATTCGCGCCAGCCATATTGCGGCGGTGACGTTTACCAACAAAGCGGCGCGCGAAATGAAGGAGCGGGTGAGCGGGATTATCAGTGGTAAAGAATCCAAAGGCTTGACGGTTTCTACGTTTCATACGCTCGGGCTGAACATTTTGAAGCGTGAGCATGCCCTGGCGGGCTTGCGGCCGGGGTTTTCGATTTACGATGCGTCGGATAGTCAGTCTTTGTTGCGGGATATTGTCAGTAAGGAGCTGGGCGAAGGCGCTGAGTTAGCGGACAAGTTGCAATGGAAGATTTCGGCTTGGAAGAATGCGCTGACGATCCCGAGCGCAGCATTGGCGGCGGCGGAGGATCCGCAGGATCGTGCGGCGGCGGAAGTGTACGGTGAATATGTGCGGCATTTGCGCGCATTTAATGCGGTGGATTTCGATGATCTTATTATGTTGCCCGCGTTGGTGTTTCGAAAAGATGCCGAGGCGCTTGAGCGCTGGCAGAATAAAACGCGTTATTTGTTAGTGGATGAGTATCAAGATACTAATAGCTGTCAATACGAATTAATTAAGCGCTTGGTAGGTGCGCGCGGTGCGTTGACGGTGGTGGGGGACGACGATCAGTCGATATATGCGTGGCGCGGTGCGCAGCCGGAAAATTTGCAGTTGTTAGCCAAAGATTATCCGACTTTGTCGGTGATTAAATTAGAGCAGAATTACCGTTCGACGGGCCGAATTCTGAAGGCGGCCAATCAATTGATTGCCAATAACCCGCATGTGTATGAGAAGGCGTTGTGGAGCGAGCTAGGGTTTGGTGATTCGTTGCGCGTGATTGAGTGTCGCGATGAATTGCATGAAGCGGAGCGAGTGGTAACGGAAATAATTGCGCATAAATTTAAACATCGGACCGATCACCGCGACTATGCCATTTTGTATCGGGGTAATCACCAGTCGCGTGTGTTCGAGAAAACGCTACGGGCGCAGCGTATTCCGTATTTTATTACGGGCGGTAGTTCGTTTTTCGAGCGGGCCGAAATAAAAGATTTAGTGAGTTATTTACGACTGATCGCCAATCCCGATGACGACGTGGCCTTCTTGCGGGTGGTGAATACGCCGCGTCGCGAGATCGGCGCGACCACCTTGGAAAAGTTAGGTGCGTATGCGCATGAACGCCGCGTGAGTATGGTGGCGGCTAGCACGGAGTTGGGGTTGGAGTCTCGATTGGGTGAGCGTGCGCTGGAGCATGTGCGACGCTTCACGCATTGGTTGAGCCGATTTTCTGAGCGCTCGTTACAAGGTGATCCTCCTGCGGTTGTGAAAGAGTTGATCGCGGAGATTAATTACGAAGATTGGCTCAAGGATGATTGCGGCGACATTAAAATTGCGCAGCGACGAATGGAAAATGTGCATGAGTTTACCGATTGGATCGGGCGGATTTGTGAGAAGGAACCGGATACGAAATCGCTTGCTGATCTCGCTAGTCATATGACCTTGTTAGGAATTTTGGATCGTCAGGCCGAGGAAAATACGGCGGATGCGGTGCATTTGATGACGCTGCATGGGGCGAAGGGTTTGGAGTTTCCGCATGTGTTTATTGTGGGGATGGAAGAGGATTTGTTACCGCATCGAACGGCGATTGAGGAAGGTTCGTTGGAGGAAGAGCGACGGCTGGCCTATGTGGGCATTACGCGGGCGCAACGTACGTTGACGTTTACCTATGCCGCGCGGCGTAAGCGTTTTGGCGAGTTGGCGGTGGGCGAGCCGAGCCGGTTTTTGAAGGAGCTGCCTGAGGATGATTTACAGTGGGAAGGCGGCACGCGGCCAGTCGATCCGGTGGAACAGAAGCAGCGGGGGCAAGCGCATTTGGCGGGGTTGCGGGGGTTGTTGGGGAAGTAGTGGGG
>JANOTC010000074.1:0-4532 GCA_031416175.1 Gammaproteobacteria bacterium | reverse complement strand
GGTTATCGTGAATTGTCACGCGCGCGTGCGCTTGGTTGGCGCGACTTCGAAGATGCTGTGGTGGTCGCTGCGGCGGAAGCCTCAGGCTGTGATGTGATTGTGACGCGTAACGTGAAGGATTTTGACAAGTCGCCTGTTTCGGTTGTTACGCCTGAGGAATACCTGTTGAGTTCCATTCAATAGTTGTTATGTCAAGTGGTTCGTAAGCGCGGCGCACGCCTAACGAACCAACACCGCCTGACCCGGTCTTTGCCGAGTGCGCAATTCTTTGGCGGGTTTCAACGCCGCTTTTCGGACCAGAGGGTCCGTATCCATTCGCAATTGTTCTTGTTGTTGCGGGCTTAACTGCGGGCTGCGCGATATCGCGTAGCGGACGTTGGGGTCGGAGTCGCCTACGCAACGCGCAATTTGCTCTGGATTGAGGTCGTGCCGTTTGGCGATGCAGAGGCGAATAATATGATCGCTATCGCTGAGCAGGATTTCAATTTCCTGTGGACGCAAATCCAGACGACGGGCGAAATAGCAGCGGGTTTGTACCCACTGATCGTCGAGTATACATTGGCGATAGGCTTCAGGTAGTTCAGGCGTAAGCGCCACGGCGAGGCGGCCTTCAAGTGACAGTGCTTTGTAGGTCAGCGCGTTGGACGGGGCTTCGGTCGGCATCACGTAGATCGGTAGGGTGACGGGCGGTTAGCATAGCATGCTGCCCACCAGACACGCATAGTTGACGCCGAACACAAGGGTTTGGTTGCGTTTTTCTCGTAATGACATTGTCATGTGGTGTGGAATCCCTCGATGACTGGCTCAGACGCCGCGCGCTAAGTAGTCAAGCGACAGGCGCCTCGCGCACCGGCCAAGAGTCCCGCTTTCTACGAATTCACCGAGTTTTCGTCGCCGCTCCTGCGCATCCGTCGGCTCTGGCTCCATGCTTCGCACTACCTCCTCGGCGGCTCGTTCCCGACGCCGCTCTACCTCTTCCATCCATGGAATCGTGCATCCATGCAGTCATGCGCCCGCGGCATTAGTGCGTCCATGCACGTCGCCACGACCGACCTTGATTGCCGCCTTCCACGCGATGATCAACGGCCTCGCTCGTCCTCCTCAACGAAAACGGCTGTTGGCGGGAGAAAAGAACCGCTCCTCGGCCCCATTCCCGTCCAACGAAGCTCAAAAACACGTCGAGTAACCTACTTGGCCGACCATTCTCGGCGTTTTTTGGCGTTGAGTTTACGGAATTATAGATGTGAATTTTTGGAAAAAGGCGGTTTATGCTTCCTATCCTCTTAGAACAGGACCCCCACTTGCAAGCTGATTTGGCGATCCTCGAATTCCGCAGCCGCCACGTCCGATTTCCGTTGTTCCACCTCGACTGCACAGGATAGGCGGATCGTGTCGGTGGCATCGTAATTGACGGCGCTTCGTCCCACATTGGCCGTGTCGCGGCGCAAAGCCGCCGTTCCGCTGGGGCCGCCAGCGCGTTGGCGCCACAGGCGCGACAGTTTAGCTTCGAAGGAGATTTTCGGGGTAATGGACCAGCGCGGCTCGATACTTATACCTTTCTCAATGACAAATGACGCGGCTTCATTGCTTAAGGTGTCAACGCTGCGCCACGTTTGTGTGGTCACGCGGGTGATGGGGTTAGACCAACGATAAGACAGGCGGCCGGTCCAGCCGGCGAAGTCCCGCGAGGCCAGTTCGTCGTGGGAAATTTGTTCGTAGCCGCCTTCAAGGGTGATAAGGCTGACGACGGTGAGTTGTCCTTGATAAAAAGCAGTCAATGCGGTGGTCCGGTAGGAATTGTCGACTCGCGCGCTGCCGATTTGTTGCTGAATCGGTAGATGGTGGCGGCCGTACCTTGCTCGCGTTCCCAGTGCGTTGCCCAGCGGCGTATCGTAGCGTAGTTCCAGTCGTGCGTGCCGCGTGTCCCGGTCGTAGGCTTGCATGGACGGTAGCGCGTGGTCTTCCTCGGTATAGCCTAATTCCGCAATGGTGCGCCAATCCGGTGCGGGCGCCACCTCAATCTGAAACTGCGTGTTATGCAGGCGGCGCGTGTCAGGTTTGCTGCCCTGGTTATCGGCAAAACTGGTCTGCTGGCTATCGCGTGCATGGCTTAACTGGCCACGCAACGGGTGTCCCACACGCCATTGCCAGTCCAGCCCGGCGTGGGTGTCGGTGTGGTTAAGACCGGTCAATCGGCCGAAAAAATAGCGGCGGGCGTCGGCGCCGAAAAGGAACCGCTGGCGTCCGACGGGTAGCTCAACTTTAACACCGGCGTTGACTTGATTGAGGGTGTCGGCCTTCTTGTCAGTGCCAAAAATCGGTGCGGAGTCGATGAAATCGGGGAGGCGGAGAACGTTGGAATCGTAAGTGCTGATCAGGCCTGCGGTGAATTCGACGGGTTGTTCTGCGGTCGCCGTTATGGGCGCCAGCACGGTAAGCACAAACAAGGAGGCGCGGTATGTCATGGGCCTTGGTTCATAAGAAAGAGGGCGCGGTTTGTTGACCCCAAAAAACCTGGACAGTGCAGCAGGGCCGCAGATCATGTCAGCTCTCGCGTGGAGGCGTCAAGGCGCCGAAAAATGTCAAGAATGTCAGGCGGCCTCTGAAGTGGCTCGAAGCGTGCTGGGGGAGCCTTAATTCGCAGAAGAACTATCCAGTGGCCTAGCAGTCTGTCGGACTTAGGTGGTGTGGAGCGAAAAAGTGGGAGAGCGAGGACAGAACAGCGCGATTTTGAGGCGAATAGTGGGCCTATTTAACGAAAAATCGCGCTGTTATGGACCGCTCTTCCCGCTTTTGTAGCCCCGCCATCCTAAGTCCGACAGGCTGCTAGAGTATCACCTAGTGAATATCGCGCATTGATAAGAAATCCTTAACGAAGATTTATGTATAATGCGCGGCTTCATAGCCTGGCTGTAGATTTTGGCTGGATTTTTCGATAGTCGACATAGGCTCTGTTGCGCACGGATGTGCCGCATTTCGCCAATCTTTCCCATGTGGTTGGATAGCGAATTGTGTGAATTGCAGGATGGTTCGTGCCTAGCCCCACTCATCGTGAATGGCAAGGTACTGGGTGCGCTCTCTCACCGATCTCGCGGATCATGAATGCAAATAAATAAGAAATGCTGTTGGGGTAGTTTTGGGGTGATTGTTGTATGCAAGAAAGTGAAGCGCCAGTCGCGTCGTTATTGATGCGCGTACTTAATCCGTTTATCGTATTCACGACTCTCGTGGGTCTGACGGTTTTCTCCACCACGCCATTTGATGGTTACTACTTGCTGTTGGCGATAATCGCCAGCTTCGTGTCAGCGCGCGTCTATGACCGGATGGGCCTAGACCGCTGTTGGCCTCGAAGCAGCTTAACGCTGCATGTGCGCGACGTTGTCTTTGGTTGGACAACCGTTGTGGGTATCGTACTGCTGCTTGGATTTGTTACAAAGTTCTCCGCCATTTACGCGCGATCAATCATTCTGCCTTGGTTTGTTGTTACGCCGGTCTTAATCCTGCTTGGCCACATGCTGCTCAATGGCTACTTGCTGCGCTGGGCGCGCGGGGAGGGCCAGGCCCGCACGGCGGTTATTGTTGGGGTTACCGAGCATAGCCTGAAATTCGCTGAGAAAATCAATCAAGACCCCTATCTGAACATCAAGGTTGAAGGTTTTTTCGAAGATCGCGGCGAAGGCCGTAAACCGGAACTGCCCAATGCCCCAGAACTCGGCGGGTTGGCTGAATTGGCCGCCTATGCCCGTGATAGGAAAGTGAATATCATTTATATCGCCTTGCCAATGTTCGCCAGTCCGCGGTTGTTATCGCTCATCGACGAACTTCAGGACACCACAGTGTCCGTTTACTTTTTGCCTGATCTTTTTATGTTCGATTTGATGCACGCCCGGTTTGGACAAATTCACGGCGTTCCCGTCGTCGCGATTCGTGATACACCGCTAATCGGCAGTCATTCGATCAACAAACAAGTTTTCGATACGGCGCTTGGGTTATTGTTTCTGCTGTTGCTCGCACCCCTGATGCTGTTGATTGCAGTGGGAGTTAAACTGACTTCGCCGGGATCTGTGCTGTTCAAACAGCGCCGTTACGGTGTAGATGGCGAGGAGATTGTTGTTTATAAGTTTCGCACAATGACCGTGTGTGAGGACGGCGAAACAGTGCGCCAAGCGACCCAGAACGACGCGCGAGTGACCCGTTTCGGTGCGTTCTTACGCCGCACGTCCTTGGATGAGTTGCCGCAGTTCATCAATGTCATCCAGGGGCGTATGAGCATTGTGGGCCCGCGCCCACATGCGGTCGCGCACAACGAGATGTACCGCAAGTTGATCAAAGGCTACATGGTTCGCCACAAAGTGAAACCGGGTATTACCGGGTGGGCGCAAGTGCATGGGCTACGGGGCGAGACCGAAACGGTCGATAAGATGCAGAAGCGGGTCGATTATGACCTGGAGTACATCCGCACGTGGTCGTTGGGGTTGGATTTCTTGATCATATTTCGCACGGCGGCGATGGTGCTGAAACGCAAAAATGCG
>JANOTC010000073.1:0-1925 GCA_031416175.1 Gammaproteobacteria bacterium | reverse complement strand
CTGAGCCGCTGTTCGCCGAAAGCCCCTATCTGCGCAACCGGCTTGAGAGTCTGTTGCCATCCCTTGAAGAGCTGTTTTCATATGATGAGAAGGCAGATTATTTCGGTGGTAAATATAAAAAATTGCGCGGCAAGGCGGGCTTTGCCGCTGGCCCGGATGGCGTCCCGTTGCTGACAGAAACGTATAAAACAATTTCCGGTAAAAAATAACCTGGAACGTAGAGTGGCATGTGCTGTCGCCAGCGGTTGTAATCTGATACACCCCAGCGATTGAATTTTGATACACCTGGGATAGCGTAGTCGCTTTTTAGGAAGCGACGATGATTGACAAGGAAGGGTGTATGGAGATTCAAATTTTGCATCATCAGGGGATGAGCGTTCGACACATTGCGGAGCAAACGGGGCTATCGATAAATACGGTGCGCAAGTACCTTCATCACAACGGACCGGTTCACTATACGCCGCGTTCCAGACCTGCGTGTAAGATCGATCCTTTTTTGGTTTATTTGCAGGGTCGAGTGAGTTCAGCACAGCCGGATTGGCTGCCCGCCACCGTGTTGTTTCGTGAGATTCATGAGCAAGGTTACGAGGGGGGTTTAAGTCAGCTACGTGCATATTTACGCACACTCAAGCCGACGAGCAAGGACGACCCGTTGGTTCGCTTTGAGACGGCGCCAGGCCAGCAGATGCAGGTCGACTGGATTGAATTTCGGCGTAAGCCAAGGTTATCCGCCTTCGTCGCAACGCTTGGGCATAGTCGCCAGAGTTATGTAGAGTTCGTCAGTGATGAACGTATCGATTCGCTGCTTGCTTGTCACGCCCATGCGTTTGATTTTTTCGAAGGTGTGGTGAAAGACGTGTTGTACGACAACATGAAGACGGTCGTGATTGAGCGCGACGCGTATGGGGCGGGTAGACATCGCTTTAACTCAGGGCTGTGGGATTTTGCGCGGCATTACGGCTTTCAACCGAAGCTGTGTAAACCCTATCGCGCCAAAACAAAAGGTAAGGTGGAGCGCTTCAACCACTACTTGCGCTACAGCTTCTTTGTTCCGTTAGCCAGCCAGCTTAAACAAGCCGGTTTGGTCGTTGATGTCGCCACGGCGAATCAAGCGGTGCGAGGCTGGTTGCGCATGATCGCCAATCAACGTGTTCACGGCACGACGGGCAAGGTGCCGCAGGCGTGTTGGGACGCGGAACGCACGCAACTCCAGCCCTTGCCGGCGCCCTACCGGGGCCAGATTCGGGCGGTACAACCGGCATTATCGGAACCGATCTTCAACGCCGCGCCAACGCCAATATGTGTGCCGCCGCAACACAATCTAAGCGCCTACGATCAGCTGCTGGAGGTGGCACGATGAACCTGCAACATGAGCGTATCGCGGCGTTGTGCGAACAACTGAGCTTATCCTCCGTCCCCACGCACTATCCGGCGCTCGCCCAACAGGCGGCGACCCAAGACCATAGCTTCACGGACTTTCTCGAAGCGGTGCTTAAAACAGAATCCGGTGCTCGGCAGATTCGCAGTCGCTCGGTGTTATCACGCATGGCGGGTTTTCCAGCACTCAAAACCTTGGATGACTTCGATTTTAGTTTTGCCGCCTCCGTGCCCAAGCGCACGATTCAGGAGCTGGCGTCGTTAGCGTTTGTTGAACGCCATGAGAACATTGTCTTAGTAGGCCCCAGCGGTGTGGGCAAAACCCATCTTGCGATCGCGCTAGGCTATCTGGCGACGCAAGCGGGGTTAAAGACGCGTTTTTATTCCGCCGCCGATCTTGCGCTGCTGCTCGCCAGTGGCGCACGGCAAGGCAAGTTAAAAGAAGTCATGCACCGCGCCGTCATGAGTTATCGCTTGCTGATTATTGATGAGATTGGCTACCTGCCCCTGGATCGCGATCAGGCCAACCTGTTCTTTCAAGTCATCGC
>JANOTC010000072.1:0-10713 GCA_031416175.1 Gammaproteobacteria bacterium | reverse complement strand
CACCTCAGAACGGGTTTGGTCGCCGTTTGAATTGGCCGTTTGGCGCCTGCGGATTTGAACCGACTTAGACCGGTGGGAATTCTCATTCCCAACCAAGTTTTGCAGTCGGCATTTTTGTATCACTAGCTGTGCAAAGTCGTTAAGCCACCGTGAATCTACGGTGGCGGTGACCGACAAATTCCCAAGTCGCCAAGCCAGTTCCTCACGCAACGCGTCCTGTTGCATATCAAATCCTGCAAAGCCGCTATTTGTGTACGGCCACCGGTGCGGCTTTTCTACTTTGTGCAAATTCGTCGTGTCACACGCATCGCTTTGAACAAGCCCAGCAAGCCCACGCGTTGAAACTACACCTAACCCCCATGCTGCCATACTTAGCACAAACGTTTCGGTTAACGGTCGGCCATCATCGGAAAACGCCAATGCAAATACGCAAGATTCACCCGTTGCCCGTTCCTCAAAAACATCCTCAGTCTTCCCTATGCAGCCCTCTAGCAATTTGATGTACCGTTCGAGTTTGTAGCGATTTGTGTAAACAGTATGCCGCCATTCCCTGCTCTTCGGAATGGCGCGCTTTCTAAAATCCACATCAAGCCACGGCGGAATAACGTTCTCGCTCAAGTCACGCGTTGGTTCGTGGCTGTCTTTAGGCGCCGATTTTGGGATACTTTGTGGTGACAGCGCCTCGATATTGCGCCAGAACGTCATCAAATTGGTGAAACTTTCTTCTCGTTTTTCCATATCGTTTCTACACTATATTGTCGCCAATTCGACGCCACATTGACGCCGTTAGGACATAGACAGCGTCTAGTTCACGCCAACTACCCACCCGAACCCGATTTCAAAATCGCCAGACTCTCCCAAATCGCATCCACATGTTTAGTCACGTCAGCCGACATGTGAATAGGTCGCCCCCACTCCCGCTGAGTCTCTCCCGGCCATTTATTCGTTGCGTCAAAACCTATCTTTGACCCCAAACCCGACACCGGCGAAGCAAAATCCAAGTAGTCGATCGGTGTATTTTCAATAATCGTGCAATCGCGCGCGGGGTCCATCCGGGTTGTCATCGCCCAAATCACGTCTTTCCAATCGCGCACGTTCACATCATCGTCGGTGACAATAACAAATTTCGTATACATAAATTGCCGCAGGAAGCTCCACACACCGAGCATGACGCGCTTGGCGTGGCCAGGATATTGTTTACGCATGCTCACCACCGCCATGCGATACGAACACCCTTCAGGCGGCAAATAAAAATCGACAATTTCTGGAAATTGCTTCTGCAAAATCGGCACAAACACTTCGTTCAAGGCCACGCCGAGTACGGCCGGTTCGTCCGGCGGGCGGCCCGTGTAGGTCGAATGATAAATGGGATTATCGCGAAAGGTAATGCGGTCGATGGTAAAAACCGGGAAGGTGCTGACTTCGTTGTAATAACCCGTATGATCGCCAAACGGACCTTCAGCCGCGACCTCGTTCGCTGCGATATGACCTTCAAGCACAAACTCAGCGGACGCAGGCACATGTAAATCGTTGCCTTTACATTTCACCAATTCGGTTTTGGCGCCACGCAGCAATCCCGCAAACGCATATTCTGACAATGTGTCGGGCACTGGCGTCACGGCGGCGAGAATTGTCGCCGGATCAGCCCCCAATGCTACCGAAACCGGAAACGGTTTACCCGGATTCGCCAGCTGCCATTCGCGAAAATCCAAGGCACCGCCTCGATGCGCCAACCAGCGCATAATCACTTTATTGCGACCGATGACTTGCTGCCGATAAATGCCGAGGTTTTGCCGTTCTTTATGCGGCCCTTTGGTTACCACCAGCGCCCACGTAATCAAGCGGCCAGCGTCTCCCGGCCAGCACGTTTGTATGGGCAACTTGGCGAGATCAACGTCATCGCCTTCCCATACATTTTGCTGACACGCGGCGCGGCCCACCACTTTCGGCGACATATTCAGAACTTGCTTGAAAATCGGCAATTTCTCCCATGCATCGCGCAGACCTTTCGGCGGTTCTGGCTCTTTTAAAAAAGCGAGCAAGGTCCCGATTTCGCGCAGTGCACTAACATTGTCTGCACCCATACCCAAGGCAACGCGATGCGGCGTCCCAAAGAGATTACCTAATACGGGAATTTTGTTGCCTTTCGGTCGATTGAATAGAATAGCCGGACCGCCCGCACGCAAGGTGCGATCACAGATTTCCGTCATTTCTAGATTCGGGTCAATTTCAACATCAAGCTTTTTAAGCTCGCCCAGCTTTTCCAATTGAGCGAGAAAATCGCGGAGGTCTTCGTATTGCATGGCTTCGTCTACTCGTTAATAAATGACGTCCGACACCCTCCATTGCCTGTGCAGAGAATAGGTGACAAGGATTTAGACGCCGCCGAACGGAATAAATAAATTGACCGCGCCGAAGGAAACATTGGGATTGACGTTCAACCCGGCAGAAATGCCGAAATGAAACCACGTGGCAGGCCGGAAAATGACTTGCGTCTCCATCGCCAGTCCGACCGTGATGAAGTCGTCTCGCCGATTCATCGTCGGGTCAAGATCATTGCCCCAGGCAACACCTACCCCGAAGGCAAAATTACCCAGCCGCATCGCGCCCGTTTCAGAACCGCCGTAGAGCAAACTCAACGCGCCCACGCCTCGATGCGTCTCACAGTCTGAATAACCGAACCACGCGCAAGGCAAAAATTTACCGACGCCAGGCACTTCACTCAAGCGCACAGCAAATAAATCAGCATCGTTTTGGAAATTCAGGCCCAACTCTAACACAGGCGCCGAATAGCGCGAGGTGGCCAATGCCCCCACGCCAATTTGATACCAACGCGCCTCTTCCGCGACCGTTGGCAACGCAAGCGTCAACATTCCCAGCATAAGCAGGAAATTGCGTCCCAATTGATGTGTGGTTCGTCTCGCCATTAGGAGCCGAACCATAACATTCGATTGCGGTTACAACAAGCGCTGTGAAACCAAAATTCGGATCTGTATCGCTATACACTGACTTGGTGACGATTGCGCCAGAAAGGCAGACTTAGGCAATTTCATTTTTCCACCCTATGATCAATGACATACCTTACTGCTTCGCGCCGTTCCGATCAAACTTAGCGATAAACCCGTCAGCACCTCCATGCCCTGTAACGCCAGTGCCTTAGTGCCTCCAAATTTCAACGGTCTCTAATCCCTTCGGTCCTTGAAGATCATAGTCAACAACTAATAGGGTGAGTTTTTGTGAAGTACTACAAACATCTAATTGGATTGGCGGGGTTGAAATAGCCAGGCGCCGTAAAGTTGCAAAGGCCGTAGGCGCGTCAGAAAGTTTATGGTATCGTCCTGTTCCAATAGCGAATTGGGGCAAATAAAAACGTGTATACCAACAACATTCCGCCTGTAGACAGTTTCGAGTATTTCCGGTGGCGCGGACAAATTGATGGCCACACGCTACGCACCCTACTGATGTTGAACTTGGAAAGCCAATTGATGACCTTGCGGGTTCGGCTGTCGCAGTTCCATTCCATTTCCTCGAATCAGCTTAACAGCCACGGTCTTTTGGAAGTAGCGGCTCGGCTCATCCGCGCCGGTGAGCTCCACATTCGGCCGAGTTGGGGTGGCGTCGAGTTTTGTTCCTATCGCGACGCCATAAATAGCCAGACGCAACGTCATTGGCGGCCGGAACTTGGCGGGTTCGAAGCATGGGTTAATGTTGTCTACGCGGTGCAGTCTGCGGACTCTAGCCTTTTGCCTGAATCAACGAGTTGCGCAGAAGTTCAGGCTGTTGTGGAGCAAAAGCGCTACCCGCTTGTCCTCGTCATGGCTTACAAACACCCCACTGCAGAAAAGAATAAGCCGACCGCGCCGCGTTGCAAACTTGAAAACATCCTCACCGGCCCAGAAACGCGGAGGTCGGGTGAAATCAAGCCCTCCGACCCGCACTACACCGATGTCCGGCGTCGCGAAATGCGGCCTGGCGACTACACGCTCGAATTCCTCAACCCTGCGCGGCAGCCGCGTCCTTTAGAACTAAAGAAATAACGAGAGGCTACGATGAGCGACGAAAAAGTCATCTCGATTGATTGGTCCGCACTGTTCAAGCCCATTGAAGGCTTGCAGTGCGGAGACGGGCAGAGCAATCGTCTAGAAATCGAGCGCGAGGTCATTCCAATTATTTTTGTGCCGGGGATTATGGGGAGTCGGTTGCGGAATCAGAAAGGCGACAAGGTTTGGGATCCGGATGATGCGGGATTTATGATCGACCGTTATGGGAAGTTCAGTGTAACCGCGAAGAAGCGCAAGTCGCTTGTTGTCGGAGTCACCTTCAAGCCCGACTACCTCCACGTCATTACCGACGATGCGAAACACAGTAAGAAATTCGCCGATAACGATGACGCCGGCCGCGATAAGCGCGGCTGGGGTGGCATAAGCTGGAGCAGTTATGGGCCGTTTCTCGAAGCGCTGCAAAAAAAGAGTGACGACAATGACTGGTCGGAACCTATTCGCCATTGCTTCGAGTTTCCTGTGCATGTTAATGGTTACAACTGGACGGCGTCGAACGGGGATTCCGGGAAAAAGCTTGCTCAAAACATCAACGATGTCATTGCCCATTATCAAGCCAATGGCCGAATGTGTAAGCACGTTATTTTGGTCACGCATTCGATGGGCGGATTGGTGGCCCGTGCTGCCTGCAAATTGCACGGTGCAGAAGAGAAAGTGCTGGGCGTGGTGCACGGCGTGCAACCCGCGTTCGGCTCGCCTGCGGCCTATTGGCGCATGAAAGGCGGATTCGAACGTCCGCAAGGTGGCCCTACTGGCACAATATGGGACTGGTTTCGGAACCCGTTAAAAATGACGAAGCACGTTGTGCTCGGTACTGTTGGCGCGTGGGTGTTAGGTACCAACGGAGAAGAGGTTACGTCGTTGCTCGGTAATATGCCGGGTGGGCTACAGTTATTACCTAACAAATTGTATGCCGACAATGCGGGCAACAAGCAATGGCTGCGATATGACGATGCGGAAGGAGTGGCTGTGGCCCTGCCAGTCAGCGACCCTTATGAAGAAATGTATAGGAAGCAGAATGTGTTTTATCGGCTGGTGGATCCGGCGTGGCTGGATCCGGGTACGAGCACGTTGGAACCTGAGGATAGCCTTATTGATTCAGACAGCCCGTGGGAGGAGTATGAGATGAATCTCAAAAGCGCGGAACGTTTTCACGACCGACTGAGCACCCAGGTACACCCCCAAACTTTCCAATTTTACTCCGAAGGGTTGCCCACAGCTGAATGCATTAATTTCATGCGCGAAGTGCATTCATTCGGTGGCAAAGCCAAGCGTGTATTGAGTTTGCTCAAGAGTGCCGCTCCAGGGACTGCGGCTTCGACGGCGACCAGCGGCGCGATAAAAGCGAGTTTTGGGTTGCCCGCCTTCACGCCAAGCGGCTTGGCGGTAAGCGGTGCGTTCATGCTGGCGCAAGCGCTTCACCAAAACTCAGACGTCAGCGCCAACCGTGGCGGCTTTCGCGCCTATGTACCCGAAGGTGATGTAATGACGCCCGATCAGGGTCAAGCCGCAGAGGTCGCGGATGCGGACGGGGTGCCCGATATTGATCCGAGCGCAGAATCCGTGTTTGTCTATACGCTACAACCACCCGCAGGCTCCGGTGACGGCACAGTGCCGGTGTCATCTGCCAAGGGGCTGCCGGCGCAGGTGCGCGGCTGGGTTAATGACGCCGTGACAGTTGCGATCAATGATAAGCATGCCGACTGGTTTGAGCGCGGCCATGAGCCTATATACAAAACCGAAGCGGCACACCACATTACGACGGCGGCGATTGAAAATCTATGCTTGTTGAAAATCGAAGACCGGGTGGGGCCGCCGCCATGATACGTGTATGGACGACACTCCGATTTACACTGTTTAGTTTGCTGGCGGTTGCCGCCTTAGTTGTCGTTTCTCCGGCCTGTTCCACCGAAACTAAATCCATCCGAGGTGCCTCGCCAATGATCACTTATCCTATTGGGCGTTTCGAACTGAACATGCCTAAAACGTTTTCTTTAGCGGTCCAAAGCCAAAAAATACGCTACGCTCAGATCATTGACGTCCCATGGCCGAAAGGCGTGCTACATGAACTCGCGCGTCAACAGCTTTGGGATGCTCGAATCGCGGAAATCAAAAAGCTGGATCCGCCTGAAGGTAGGAGTGATGTCGTAATCGAAACCCGCGATTTTCCCGACGTGGGAGAACTGACGAAAGGAGTCTTCTACTACGGTAGCGACATGACTGACACATCAGCCAATTGGGATGTCTTGCTAGACACAAGGTCAGTAGGCGTATGGCTAAAGTTGGATCGCTCCAAAGTAACACCGAAAGGTATCGAAAAAATGGTTCGAAACCTCACCAACATCGCCCGAGCCTACCGTTTCGGCGATCCCGTAACGCTAGGAATGAAGGGCGACTGGTTCTACACCGAGCATGGGGCGATTAACTTGCCCTACTTGGAACAGGAAAAGACTTACGCTCGATTTGAAAATAAGGCGCTGGGTTTGATATTGGAATTGGATACGACCGAAATTCACAAGGAGGAGGTCAAAGATCACGGTCTGTTGGGACGGCTCGACGCCGTGATCGAGTCTGGGTTTGCCGGCGATGTGAAGATGGATCATGTGCGTAGGCGAACCCGCACTCTGGCTGGGCTCGACGGCGAGGAGTTGGTGTTGCGGGCGCATGACGGCAAGACCACCCGGCTGAGTTTTACGTGGCGCTTTTCAGGCCGGAAAGACTCCGGCCAACAGCCTAAAATCGTAGTCGACATGGAATCCCCTGACGGGCAACTCGAAGAAAAACTCAAAATATGGGACGCTATCCTGGACTCCTTCAAACCCGTGGGGCAGTAGGGTTCGCGACGAACAATCGCAGCCTACACTCACCCGCACTGAAATACTTGTCACGTTTTTTATACCGCGCCATTCACTGCGCGGCTTGCCAATCCGAGATGTGTGCGGTGACGTTGATTCGACCTGCGTGGCGATTTGGATAGCTTTCGAGGTTCTAAACGAATCGCGGATCACTAACAGAGGAGACGAAAAGCAAACGATGATATCGTTGCTTTTTTTAATCGCCTTTTCTTGGGCAAAGGGTAACGCTTGTCTTAAAAATAGTGTTAGTCAAAATACCGCCCGCATTTCCCGCCGCTTCCAGAAATATATTTGCTTATATAAAGCGTTCAGTTACGAATTCCGGGCTCGTTCAGCCCAAGGATAGATCGAGGCTCGCTATCGCTCGTACGATCTATCCTTCTTCGTTGGGCGGAACTAGGCGCATGGCTATGGTCTTGGCATTGAAAGCCAAGCGACTACCAAAGACACTGCCGAAACTACGAGGCCCACAGAACTTACAAAGAAAGTTGCCAGTAGCCAGGTATGGCTGCGGTTCAACACTGCCCACCCACCTTCAGTGAGTTTGTAGTGGGTTTCTGGAATCATGCTGCCGGGCAGTTGTGGGGTGTTGCCTTTCATCTGCACAGTGCCAGTTGGCAAATTTTCGTGGAGAACTTCAACCCAACCTCTGATTTGAGCCGTGCGAACTCCGAGCTGAAACCATTCTTCATTGGGTGGACTTCGTTCTACCACTGGAACATTGCCAGGCTGCAAGACGAGGACAACCCGTTGTCGTGCGATTGCTCTTAGCGCGCGACGCACTTGGCGTTCTCGGCGGAAATCTTTAAGCATGGTGTTAGTTACGCCTAACATTTGAGTTAAGCCGTCCTGATTCGGGTGGCAAAAAAAGCCGCGTTGGTTTGGGTCGGCTTCGACGAAATGGTTGGACTTGCCACGCTATGGTGAGGCGGCGGCAGTCTTATGGAGATTCTATGAGGTGGCTCGGGTCAGCGCAATGCGAATTTCGACTTCTTCTTTTTGAGCAATTATTAATAGATCGGAGAAATTATGGCGGGCTTCTGAATAAGTGAATACTTTCATTTGAATTTACTCCCACACTTCAATGTCGAGCTCAATAGCTACTTGCTTCATACGATTATCAAGCGCAATTAGTGGAAGGGACATTGATCTTGTACATTGCAAAAAATACGCATCAAATGCATAATTGGAGCAATAACATCGGTCTCTGATGTGAGTTGGATGATACGATCATTTGTCTTGTTGACTGAAAAATTAGCCCGCGACGAGTTTGTCGTATTGGGCATGAGTGCCGATCCAGAACCATAATAAGCCTTCGTTGATTTCAACAGAAAGCGCACGATGACCAATACCCACACGGGCTGACCAAAAACGATTCACTTTCTTGAAGTGCAATGATGGATGCTTTGGATTTGTTTTGAGTAATTCAAAATTTTTGTCGGCGAGCTGCTGGATTTGTTCGGGCAGGGCTTCATAACAAGCCCAGAATTTGGTTGAAGCAAAGTGCTTCAAAGTTCAGTTGCCTTGCCTGAATGAAATTCATCAATAGCTTCGTCGGCCAATTTATCCAATTTTCCAGACTTAGTATCGAACTCAATTTGATCATCCCACATGTGGGTGTCGTATTCAAAAAACCACTGGCGCAGAGTCATTAGCTCATTTTGATCCAGCGATTCAATCTCTTGCTCAATTTTCTCTACTTTGCCCATCTTTGAATACTCCTGATTCCTTCTTGAATTCTAGCAAAATTTTCACCGAGTGGGCTAACGATTGAGCTGTGCAGCGCCGCCGTTGCAACCGCAGTAATGATACTTCGCTTCCGGCGTCGGCCACGCGCAGCATTGGTGCGAAGACTATGTGGATTGGTACAACTACCACCATTACCACAGCGGCCTCGCACGGTACACGCCTGCCCAGGTGTTCACTGGTCAGCACGTTGAGATCGCCAAAGAGCGTGATGACGCCCTACAGCGCTATTACGACGCTCATCCAGAACGCTTCGTTCGCGGACCACCCAAAGTGCCCGCCCTGCCCACGGAAGTGTTTATCAATCCGGTGATCGGAGATGACGGATCAATCGACGCCACGGCAGCGGTGAATTTTCCAACGTTGCGCGCGGCCAAAAAGAGTTTAACTCCGGACTAAGGTGTCCAAAACAGGTTGACACATTCCGCTACCGCCCGCAAAAATTTTTAATGGTGCGCCATCTTTGTGTAACTCTTTCATCTGACCAGCGGTAATTTTTGTGCCTTTGGTACGAATAAGCGCTTACCCCAAAGGTTTCCACTCCACCTCAACGCCTTCTAGCAGTTCCATGATTGTATTCATTGTTTACGGCTCTCTGTTTTGGCTATAACTTTGATTGCTTTATCGAAATCAGATTCGTACAGGCGATCTTGCACAATGCGGTATTTTTCAAATTCACTTTCGGCATGGGCTTTGGCGATTTCAGCGCTGATTTTTCCAGCGTCTTGCAAAATTTCTCGATCAGTTGCGGCAATAAAACGATTCAGTCGCTGTTCCCAGTCTGCCATGGTCATTGGCATCTGTCTTTGTGCCATATCTTCGGCGACATCCAGATAAGCATTGACCAGCCTCTGTAATTGGGCGAGTTCATTATCGTTCAGGTAATTTTTCGCAATACTGACGTCAAATTTTTGAATCTTACCCTGGGGTGCATCTTTCCATGAGGTTAAGCCCATGCTCATTTTTTCAGCATCGGAGCGGCTGTAAACTACTTCGGCGGCGGTTTGTCCGTGAATCGCCCAGTGTAGTTTATTTTGTACGGTCGTAAAGAATCGCTTGGTTGCAGTAGCCGTTACATCATAGTCAATCGCACTGGCGTAGATGTCGGTAATCTTTTGATAAAACTTACGCTCACTGAGTCGAATTTCGCGAATACGCGTAAGTTGTTCTTCAAAATATTTTTTGCCGAGGATGCTGCCATCATTTTTAATGCGCTCATCGTCCATGACATAGGCTTTGATGGTGAATTCTTTGATAACGACGGTTGCCCATTTACGAAACTGCACCGCACGTTCGGAGTTAACTTTATAGCCAACTGCGATGATGGCCGAGAGGCTATAGTGCTGGGTGTTATAGTTTTTGCCGTCTTGGGCAGTTATTCGAAAATTTCGAATAACTGCTTCTTCTTCCAGTTCACTATCTGAGAATATTTTTTTTAAATGGTAGTTAATGGTGTGGGTTTCGACATCGTACAAAACGCCCATCATTTTTTGACTAAGCCATACATCTTCATCTGCATAGATAGCTTCGACACCGCTCTCGCCGCTGGCTGCGACAAAAGTTAAATACTCTGCTGCAGACGAGCGAATAGTGGGTACTGCTAGCTTCTTTTTGTTCATGAAGTGACCCCTTCTATCTCCACCACGATGGCATCAATCTCTGCGCGTAGTTGGTCAATTTTCGCTACCGTGATTTTTAGCTCGGCATTTAGCTCGGCAATGTCCACCACTTCGCGGTTGTCTTTGGCTTCGACATAGCTGCTCACCGACAGGTTGTAGTCGTTGGCGGCGATGGCATCAAAGTTCACCGATTTGGCAAAGTGTTCAACATCCGTTTTGCTATCGAACACTTGCATGATTTGTTCGATATGCTTTTCGGTGAGCACGTTGTTATTGGTTTCTTTTTTAAACAGGCCGCCGGCATTAATAAACTGGATGGTGGTGTCAGTTTTGTGTTTGGAGAGCACCAGAATATTCACGGCGATGGTGGTGCCAAAAAACAGGTTGGGTGCTAACGAGATCACGGTTTCAACGTAGTTGTTATCCACCAGATAT
>JANOTC010000071.1:0-3080 GCA_031416175.1 Gammaproteobacteria bacterium | reverse complement strand
TTCACTTCCTTGAAGCGGTCTAAATCCATGAGCATAAGAATAAAGGGTGCGCCAGTGCGTTCTGCGGCCGTCAGTGTTTGGACTATTCGATCTTGCAGAAGCGTGCGGTTAGGCAGCCCCGTTAGCGCGTCATACAAAGCCATTTGTAACAGCTTTTGATTGGCCAGTTCGATGGCGTGGGTGCGTTCCTCGACGCGCAGTTCTAAAGTGTGATTGAGTGCCCGCAATTCGTTTAAGGCCTGTCCTCGTTCGATTTGCGATTTATTCAAATCCTTCATCATGTCATTGATAGAGGCGGCAAGTTGTCCGAGTTCATCCGGCGAGGATTGCATCACTGGCACTCGTAATTCGCCCCGCGCGACGCGCTGCGCACATGAGGTTAATTCGCGAGTGGGATGTAACACACGGGAACGAAACCACGAATAAATGCCGCCGCTCAATAGCGCGATAATCACGGAGCTAGCAATCCCATTCCAAATTAGGATTTGCCGCAATTCTTGATCCGCATACGTGGTCGTTGCGCCAATCACCACGTGTCCGATGGTGCGTTCATTGAAGCGAATAGGTGCTTTGAGTGTAACTACGTCTTCGGACTGGTCGATGTAACGCGCAATAACGGATATGTCTGCCGAACGCGTCTCGTTCATTGCATGCTTAATAGTCGGGTCGTCGCGATCCAGATACGCCGTCATTGGCTGCAATTGATCGTCAATAATGACCGCGTAGACAATTTCTCGGTTGGAATTTAACTCTTTTACATACGTAAAGAGTGTCGAATAGTCATTTGAAAATATTCGGTCAGCACTAATCGAGGCGATGAACTTTGCCATTTGCTCCACTTTATTGTGGAGGTTTTCGAAATAGACGGCCCGATAGGATTGATAAAAAAACCAGGCGAAGGCGCCTAACGTTAATGCGGTTAGTGTTGCCACCAAAATAATAAACTTAGCGGCAAGGCCTTGATACCAATGCATAGAAATCGGAGGACCCACTGGATGTCGATGGTTAGAATTGTTCACCGGTTATTTCATATATCATCTTTCGTGCCAGCGTGTATTCGTCGTCGGTGGCGATGACTAAGTTGGACAAAGAGGCGGATTTCAAAATTCTTTCTCCTTGGGGTGCAGATTTTGTCGTTAACAGCGCACGTTGGATTTTATCGCGTTCGCTGACGGGCATTTCTCCGCTGACTGCCCAAGGCAGATGGGCGATCGTCTCGCTATGAGCAAGGTATTCCATTTTAGAGACGTCGATTTTATCTTGAACGAAAGGCAGCTCAAAAACAATGTTGCCACTTCCGCCCGCGTCGGCGCGCTTGAAAAACACCGCCAGCGCGACGTTGGGAGGATTGAGCGCGAATTCTTCTATGTAGTCGCCTTTTTTCAGGCCGGCTTGTCGCAGTATATAGGTCGGCATGATGTACGAGCCCATGGCCTGATTGTTGCCGCCGAAGATAATGCGTTTCCCGCGTAAATCTTCAATTCGTTTAATGCCAGAATCCTTCCGGATGACGATAACGCCAGAGATATGATCACGGCCGCCTTCTTCGTTTTTCGCTACAACTTTATAGCCAAACTCCTTATGCGAGCGTAAGTAGTGGTATTGATTGTAATGGACTAAGTGATAGCGTTTGGAAGAAACGGCTTCCCAAAAGGAACGGAAATCGGGCGAGGTTTCGAGCCGGACGGGGCGGCCCAAGTATTGGGTCAAATAATTGGCGAGGGGCGCAAACGCTTCCATCAATTCCGTTGGACTGCGACGTGGAAAAATGCCTACGATAAGTTCATTCTCCGTTGGCAAGGCGACAACGGGTTCGGCAGATGAAAGAATGGCACCAATAAATAGGCACCAAAAAGCGGCGCTGGCGACCTTTAGTCGCTGCGCTAACCAAATACAACGATCACAGAGTGAAATTTTCAGAAAGTTCTCCAATCCTCGGATTAGGTGGATTCGCAGATATCCGCGCCAAATAACTCGCCCAAATAATCCCTGGCGATACCGAGGCCGCACGTACAGCGGCGTAATGTAGCACAATAATCTGTGGATGTAACAAGTTCCCGAAAGGGGTTGAAAAAGGCGCGGGGCTAGAAGAAAGCTAGCTCAAATTGTCTGGAAATGAATTGTTAGCTACATAAAGTTTCGTCGAAAAGTAACAGATTGGGTTCGGCCAGGTGTTTAAGTATAAAAAGGAAACGCCCATTTTGAACGAAATCGAATCACTCTATAAAAGTCATGGTGCAATGGTATTGCGACGGTGTCGACACTTGCTGCGCAGCGAGGCGGATGCGCTTGACGTTATGCAAGATGTATTTATTGCGGTGATGCAAAAGCGGCATGTGCTGGATACGCGGTCGCCGTCATCGCTCCTTTATTGTATGGCGACCAATGCGTGCTTGAATCGCATTCGCGACAGCAAGGTACAGGCGCGACTATTTGATAGCGGCAAGGAGTATGACGTGTTAGCACTTATCGCAAGCCATGAAGATATCGAATCCGCGACAGCCGCGGAACGACTGCTGACGGTGATCTGGGGCCGACAGCCAGACAGTAGTCGGGTGATGGCCGTTTTGCACTATTTAGATGGAATGACCTTAGAAGAAGTTGCCACCGCGATGCAAATGTCCGTGTCGGGTGTACGCAAGCGCCTTCGCAAATTGACGGAAGTGGCGCAATTAATGAGTGGTAAATCCGATGAAAGCTAGCCCCACTTCGCAATTGACGGTTGAACGGTATGTTGCTGGCGAGCTAGAAGCGGTCGAACAGCAAATGTTTCAGGAACGGTTGAAAGTGGATATCGAACTGCAGCGGCGTGTTAAAGATATCGAGTTAGATAGCGGCCTCTTTTTGCGGCGTCATCCATTTGAGAGTAGCAAAGCATCCCGTGTGCGCACAGCGTCGCATTCTGCGTCGGTGCGGGCGTCACGTCGGCCGGTGTGGATTACGGCAAGCGCTTTTACTTCGTTATTGGTGTTAGTGGTCAGCGTTTCAATATTTCAAACGTTGGCACCCCCGGCTACGACTGAGCTGTCTCCGGTGACAGAGGAAACCATTTACTTGAAAGGCGTGCAGCCACGGTTGCG
>JANOTC010000070.1:0-2491 GCA_031416175.1 Gammaproteobacteria bacterium | reverse complement strand
CGCGGTGGCGCTACGCGGTGATTCGAATGGCAGCGAGCTCAGCCTAGGCTCTGACAAAACCTATGCAGACGGCAGTGCCGAGCGTCTGCTACTTGAGCAAACAGGTTGGTACATTCCCTTCGACGGCCTTCGATTTTGGCTCACAGGTCAGATTGCCCCTGATATGGCGGTGCTAGATGTGGAGAAAAACACAGACGGTCAACTCTTCAAATTCAAACAGGGCGAATGGCTAGTCGAATTTAAGCGACGCGTTCGAATAGACGGCTTCGACTTACCTAACAAAATTTTTCTGACGAGTTCGGCCTACGAAGTGCGGTTCGTCATAGACCTTTGGGATCTTTCCGGATGAATAGTGCAGACTGGCAATGGCCCGCGCCTGCGAAACTGAATTTATTCCTCCACATTACCGGGCGCCGCGCCGACGGTTATCATTTGCTTCAAACTGTATTTCAGTTCATTGATTACAGCGATACCATTCGATATCACCCGAGAGCGGATGGGTCCATTCGTCGTCTATCTGAGTTGGCCGGTGTTCCAGCCGAACTCGATCTCGTGGTGCGTGCGGCGGAATTGTTACGGCGCCACGTCGGCATTGATTCAGGAATAGGCATAGAGGTGACCAAACGCTTGCCGATGGGTGGCGGGTTGGGTGGTGGCAGTTCAGATGCGGCTACCACCTTAGTCGCGCTGAACGCGATCTGGCGCTGTGGTTTGTCCGTCGACACATTGGCGGCGCTGGGTCTGCAATTGGGCGCGGATGTCCCGGTTTTCGTGCGTGGCCACGCGGCGTGGGCGGAAGGCGTGGGGGAGCAAATTGTTCCCGTAACCCTGCCTGAACCCTGGTTCGTAGTAGTGGTTCCGGACGCTCATGTCGAGACACGGCAAATATTTAATGCATCCGATTTGACACGGAACAAACATCCAATCAAAATACGCGACTTCTTGGAGGGGCCGACGGAAAACGTCTGCCAGTCGCTGGTGTCGAGTAACTACCCTGAGGTAGCCAAGGCACTGGAATGGTTGGCGCAATTTGGCCAAGCACGCATGACCGGAACGGGTGCTTGTGTGTTTGCCGCCTTCCCAACGGAGCGCGCCGCGCTAGACGCGGCAGAACGCAAACCGGCGGGGTGGCAAGTGATTGTGGCCAAAGGCCTTAACGAGAATCCGGTGCGGGTAATGCTTAGGCAATATCAAGCAGCATGCGCTCAGAGTCAGTAGTAAATATTGGGGTGTCGCCAAGCGGTAAGGCACTGGATTTTGATTCCAGCATTCCTAGGTTCGAAGCCTAGCACCCCAGCCATTTTTCCCGCAGTTATACTTCAAGCGGGTATAGCCTTGAGTCTAATTAGAAAGTCCATGGGAGCGTTCACGTGCCCAATCGCCGCATGATGGTGTTCTCCGGCAATGCCAACCCTCAGTTGGCCCGAGAAATCACGAATTATCTCCATTTGCCGCTGGGTAAAGCCCATGTTGGTCGTTTTAGCGACGGCGAAATCATGGTCGAAATCCTCGACAACGTTCGCGGTAAAGACGTCTTCATCCTCCAGCCGACCAGTTTTCCGACCAATGACAACCTCATGGAGCTGTTGGTCATGGTCGACGCCGTTCGCCGCGCCTCTGCCGACCGAATTACTACCGTCATTCCCTATTTGGGTTACTCACGCCAAGACCGGCGCACCCGATCAGCGCGCGTACCGATTACCGCGAAAGTGGTGGCGAACATGATTTCAACGGTCGGCACAGATCGTGTCTTGACCGTCGATTTGCATGCTGACCAAATCCAAGGCTTTTTCGATTTGCCCGTCGATAACGTTTTTGCGTCACCGATTTTGCTCGGCGACATTTGGCGTAGAAAGTACCCCAATTTAGTGGTTGTTTCGCCGGATGTGGGTGGTGTCGTTCGGGCGCGCGCCTTAGCCAAACGCTTAGGCGATGCCGATTTGGCTATTATCGACAAGCGTCGTCCGAAGCCGAATGTGGCTAAAGTGATGCACATCATCGGTGAGGTCGAAGGGCGTACGTGCGTGCTGATCGATGATTTGGTCGATACGGCGGGCACTCTTTGCGCGGCCGCTGCTGCGCTCAAAGATCATGGCGCTGAGAAAGTGGTGGCGTATTGCACCCACCCGGTGTTGTCGGGTCGCGCGATTGAAAATTTGAATGAGTCAGTATTGGATGAGCTCGTGGTGACCGATACTATTCCACTGCGTGACAACGCCAAAGGCTGCTCACGCATTCGCCAGTTGAGCGTGGCAGAAATGTTGGCAGAAACAATGCGCCGCATTCATACGGAAGAATCCGTCAGCTCAATGTTTATTGATTAGCTTTATGTGAAAGAAATTTGTGCGTGCGGCGTGTCAAGCGCGGCCGCCAGATGGGTGCCGAACCTGGTCGCGGGGGAGGCGAGTTTTGATCTTTAAGTGAGATAGCCAATGAGTAATGAATACACCGTAGTCGCCGAAAAACGTGTCGATTTGGGCAAAGGTGCGAG
>JANOTC010000069.1:0-3132 GCA_031416175.1 Gammaproteobacteria bacterium | reverse complement strand
CTTCACCGCTTGATATGTATTTTTCTTCGCATAGTCCTACTGCTGTCCTGCTACGAAACCTACTGCCTCAAGCAACGAGAAAATAAATCTTAAATTCCAGGGGAGGGACGTTATGTTTCAGCAGAGAGCGTTGGCATGCCTATCTATTTTTGCCTTAATACTTGTCTTGGGCGGCTGCGAGGCCGCCGCCCACAACTCCAAGAGCGCGTCGTCCAACCTGTCCTCCTCCAGCATTACACAGCGAAGCAGCGACGACGACGAGAAAATAAGCGCGATTCTCTGCCCAGTCGGCCTGGTAAGCGGTAAAACGCTTGACGAAGAGTTTGGACCTGGCACCGCAGAAATTACTCGCTGCCTGGAAAATGGAAAAATCAAAGTCGTCTATTCACTAAACAAAGCCTGCACGACTGAAGCGTGCACCAAAGCGTATGGCCTGATCAACATCGACAACGCGATTAAAGATTACGAAATTACGCATGGTTTGGTAGCAGGCCTCGACTACACTATTGTCGCCGTTGTCTACGGCAATGGCCATCTTCTCGTTGTCGATAACAACGCCGCCAATCCCTTCGCAGAACCTAACCCTTTTCAAACACAAGTTCAGGGGCTGATAGACAAAGGCGTGCAATTCTATTTTTGTCAGAACGCCGCGCGCAGCAACAAAGTGGTCACGGCTAACCTTTTACCTGGCATCAAGTATGTGACAGCGGGCGTCACCGCGATCGCCGATTTCCAAGAGTCAGGATATTCCTACGTTTCGCCTTAAATCCGTGTCGGAGTTTAAAGCAGCGACGCCTGTACCGGACGATGACCTAAAGGGGCCATGCATTGTGGCCCCTGATTTCGGCCACTATCGACCGATGAATCGCACTCATAAATTATCATTTCGTCTTGATATGGCAGCGTTAGCGCATAAAGATCGTTGATCTGTTCAGCGCCCAGCCAGGTCGACACCTGTGCAGGCGGAATTATCACCGGCATACGATGGTGGAACTCGGTAATTTGTGAATTCGGGTCGGTGGTCAATATATTGAATTGCTCTGTGCCCGCTTCATTTTTCTTATAAATTCCCGCCAGGAACATAACTTCTATCGCCGTGTGAATGCAGAAGCGCGTCTTAATGCCCGTCCATTGCGGTCGCACTTTCGGGTCTGGCCATTCATAAAAGCGATTCACCGGCACTAAACATCGTTGCGTGAGCAAGAGTTTTTCCAAATGCGGTTTGCGTTGGAGGGTTTCAACTTTGGTATTCGGGTGGCGAAATTTTCCGAATTCAATCGACCATTGCATTTGTCGAACGTCGTGCGCGCCAACTACCACATCTAAATTTGCCGTAGGCGCGATATTGTAACGCGGTGGTCGCTCAGGAAATAGATCAATGCCCAATGTCGTCAACAGGCGCAGCACTAGCGGGCTATTATACAAATTCAGTCGACCACACATTCGTCCTCCTCAGCCTGGAGATTACGATCTAACCAGCACCCAACCCAGCTCTTCTGGCCCGGCCAACACGCCGTGCGCCAAGGCCACGTTGCCAATGCCTATCAGTGTAGCGCCCGCATACACCAGCGGCAATACCGCGCGTTCCCAGGGTGGAATCGCGTTTTCCTGCAACCAGTTTTTCAGCGTTCGGTGATGCACTGCACCCAGCTGACGGAAGCGTTCACCGCCATTGCGAAAACGGATTTGAAGTGGCCCACTTCGCCAAACTTGGTCGCTAATGCCTTTACCGACCACTGGGGTGGCGGAAAAACGCCCATAACCGGGAATGATCAGCGGCTCGCCGTTCCAATCAAGCGATCCTGATAGCGATTCAGTGGCAACGTCCACTAAGGCATATAAACCATCGCGATACCGGCGCACCGACACGCCCGGCCACCCTACGCAAGGATTCGCGTCAGGCCGGGCTGCCAGCACATCGGCTTCAATTCGCACCAGGTGGGCACTGGCGGGGCCGGGCAAGCCTTGCTGCGCAAACCACTGCATGAGCGCATTGCGTCGGCGCGATGGCGATAGCGTTAACAAACCCGACACACTCAATGCCGGACTCGACTCCACGCTAACAGATAGCAAGTCTATGGCCGCGACATCATCTAACACATGGGACGCGTCGGCACACACGGCAGCGCTGCGCGCAAGCGTAACGGCAGCAGCGGGCCATCGTTGTTGGAGCAAGGGCATCACGTAGTGACGCAGAAAATTGCGATCATAGTGAACCTGCGCGTTGCTTGGATCTTCAATCCATTTCAAGCCATTTTCTTGCGCATACGCGAGCAATTGCGCGCGACTGTAGCGCAACAAAGGTCGGGCTTGATAGCCGACGCCGAAGTCGTCCCACTCTGGCATGGCCGCTAAGCCGCGCGGCCCGGCACCACGCAAAAGCTGCAATAATAAGGTTTCCGCTTGATCGTCTTGGTGGTGCGCCGTCAGCAATATACTGCTATTCGTCATCGCTTGGGTCAACGCGGAATAACGCGCAGCCCGTGCCGCCGCTTCGGGGCTTTCCCCCACGGCAGGGCGCGCATTAACACGTAATAGCTGCAAATAGACGTTCAGATCCCCACACACAGCTTCACAATGCGCAGGCCAGGCGTCAGCCTCCAATTGCAAGCCGTGGTGCACATGTACCGCGCACACGTCGCAATTTAAATCGACACGCAGGGCGGCCATTAAATGCAGTAAGACGGTCGAATCCAATCCGCCGCTAAACGCGACCAGAAACCTAGGCTTTGTGTTCGGACTCAATAAGGAAGGGGCGCGATTTAACAATAAATCGCGTAAATGCGTGTGTAGGGTGCGCGGCGAAAGCGACACTGTTAGCTCAGCACGGGCCGCTGTCCGGCCCGCCTATCGCGCTTCTTTAAAATTGCCAAACTTCATCAAGCGTTGATAACGCGTATCAAGCAACTGCTGGCCGGACATTTCTAACAATGGCGCGAGATTTTCTAACAGGGCACTTTTGAGTTGCTTAGCCATCGCGTCCACATCACGATGGGCCGCACCGAGCGGCTCTTCGATAACATGGTCAATCAGCTTGAGCTGCTTTAAGCGCGTGGACGTAATGCCCATCGCCTCAGCCGCTTCCGATGCCTTGTCCGCACTCTTCCAAAGAATGGACGCGCAGCCTTCGGG
>JANOTC010000068.1:0-13403 GCA_031416175.1 Gammaproteobacteria bacterium | reverse complement strand
GGCACTGGCTTAACCGCCTCAGGTTCGAGTAATTCCAGTTTTCTAGGCGACGGAATAATTTTCTCTACGCCTTTCTCCGCCATGTATTCGACGGTGACACGGGTCTCGTCGGCGGGTAAGCGGGGCGCATCTAACATGGCGCGCGCAACACGCGGTGCGAAGCTTGTCTGAATGGGGCCGCAGGTGTGTACTGATTCGTCAAGATACCAAGGGGGTTCCATCGGCAGTGTTTGTATAACTGCCCCGGTCTCGTCTTTTAGCAATAATTGCTGACTCGCGTCGGCCATCGTTTCCCAGCCAAAATGGGCATTCTTGGCTGGGCCTACGACGAGCGCAGGGGCCTCGGGGATGCCCCACGAGCAGCGTTGCGTTTGAATGATACGCGGCAACAATTCCGGCGTTGCCGGGTCGAGTAAGTACGTTTCAACATTTCCGGCGTAAATGTTGGTGGCCCACAGCCAGCGCGCGATAGCAATGTCGCTGACTGTCGCGTATTGGGGCGGGGCACCGAGTCTAACAATTTGATCCAAATTGAAAGTGCCAACGTTAGAGATGTCTCCGCCCTTTTTTACTCTAACTTTAAAGACGCTAACAATTAGTTTCGAATGACTCGGAGGTTCCGCATAGTTGAGAACATAGTGTAACCGATATTGTGAGCTTTTAGCCGCTACTGGGGTGGGAGAGTGGGCGGCTTCCAGGCGCTCAATCCAGCGTTTAGTTCCAGCGGAAACTTGTGGCGCAATGGGTTCCAAGCCCTTTGCAGCCAATTGCGCATGGCGCTCCATCAATTCTAGCAAAACAGCCGCGACGTGTTTGCAGTTGTAGGCGATGGCGCAATTACAATGGCCGCTTATGCGAGCACGCTCGCCAACGGCCGTAATAAGCACGCGCACGCGATAAGGCTGAATTGCCGAACCTTGTACCAGCGCATTCACCGTGGCACCGCCATGTTCTGGTGCCAAAGCCTTTACCCTCAATTCGCGTTGATAAACGGCCCCGCGTTTGATGGAGTCGGCAGGCATGTCGCGGACCATGTCATTGATTGTATACGGTAGTGAATTTGACATGTGAGCTTGCGATGGTTAGAGGCTGCGGACAATTTCGTGATAGTTAGCGAGACGTTGTGCGGACACTTCGCCTTTGCTTACTGCGTCGCGAATAGCGCAGTCAGGTTCATGTAAATGTGCGCAATTGCTGAATTTGCAGCGGCCCAGATAGGGGCTAAATTCTTTGAATCCTAACAGAATTTCGCCTTTTTTCCAATGCCAGAGGCCGAAGTCGCGAACGCCTGGCGAGTCGATTACGGCCCCGCTGCCAGGTAGATGATAGAGTCTGGAAACTGTGGTGGTATGTCGCCCTAACTTGCTAGCTTCGGTTAGACGTCCGATCTGAATTTCCAAGTCCGGCAAAATATAAGAAATAAGCGATGATTTCCCCACGCCTGATTGACCCGCAAATACGCACGTTTTCCCCTCCAGGGAGGCGCGTAATTCGGTTAGCCCTAAGCCCGCATGTGCAGACACAAAATAGGTCTTATAGCCAATCGGCGCATAACAGCTCAACATGCGCTCAAGATCAGTGCGTGCCTGGGGAGCGAGTGTGTCAACTTTGTTTATGACGAGTTGCGCCTCAATGCCAGCCAGATGTGCGGCGGCAAAATAGCGATCAATTAAAACTGTTTGGATGGCGGGCTGTGGCGCGACGACAATCAGTATGACGTCCGCATTGGCGGCGACCGGCTTAGCGTCTGCGTGTCGCGTCGGCCGCGCAAGCAAGCTTCGGCGTTCCATGATGGCGCTGATGACCCCTTCTTCTGCGCCATTGGCTTGCCACACGACGTGATCACCGCAAACAATCGCGCCGAGATTGCTCCGCGCGGCGCAGCGAAATACGCGGCGTGCTTCGTTTTCGACTAAGAGTGTCGCGCCAAAGTTAGCGATTACTTGACCGGCTTGTTCAGGTCCAAGTTGTGAAGGTAGCTCTTCGGTGGTGGGAAGTTTTTTGGCGCGATCAAGACGAGCTTGTTGAATGCGGAGTATGTGGCGATTTTGATGGTCAGTGAGTTTTCGTTTCGACATGCCGGGTGCTGCACAAGAGCGGGGTGTCTTACGTTAACGAAAAGGGGGGAGGGCAGCAAGGCTTACTTTTGCACGTCGGGCTGTGTGTCGCTGCAATGAACACGCTTTGTTATGCGTTAGCCTCTACCACTCTTTCGCTGGCCCAGGTATTATCCGACCTGCTTGGGTTATGTAGGGTATCGAGTAACTCGGGCGGACGATGTTTAGGTTTCGGGCGTTGGTAAATAGTCAGTATTGAATGAGGGCGATGTGCGCCTGGTTTAAGAAAGGCTGTGAACATTGTCCGGCCTGGCTCGTGTTTTCTGTGTTTTCGGTATTTTTGAAATTTTGATCTTGAGGAGTGAACGCTATGAGCAAGGGTCAAGACAAGAAAAAAGAAACCAAGAAGCAACCGGAAAAAACACTAAAAGAAAAACGCGCTGAGAAGAAGGCGAAGAAAGACGGTTAGGCATTCCGCAAAATGCTTGGGGCCGGGGGTGGCGCGACAGAGAACTCTGCTCGCGTTGCCCCTCTGGCCGCTACCTTTAGGCATTTTGTTCACAGCCGCTAACCATGGCCTAGCGCCTTTTGGCCTAAAATGCGGCTGCCAGTCTGCATAAAAGTCGGACTTGACGACTTTATTGTGCAAAATAATTCACGAAGTGTTTCCCTGTTGCGCGCTTTTGGTATAAAATTCGCCGCTTCTCTGGGTCGCCCTTTGGCGGGCGGCACGATTTTGTTATGAGGAATTCGACTAATGGTAACCATTCGTCTTGCCCGTGGTGGGGCAAAGAAGCGTCCCTTCTACCACATGGTAGTAACGGATAGCCGCAGCTCGCGTGATGGCCGATATATTGAACGTTTGGGTTTCTTCAACCCCGTTGCATCGGCTAAAGACGTAGGCTTTTCGGTCAATCAGGAGCGCTTGAGCTACTGGTTGGGTCAAGGCGCGCAGACCTCTGATCGGGTTGCGTACTTGATTAAGAAAAACAAAGCCTAATTTTGAGCGACTGCACGGAGTCATGACGGCGAGCGTGCAGGTTGTCGACGGCGAACCGGCGGTCGCGCTGGGCCAAGTTTCCGGGATTTATGGCGTCCGTGGTTGGGTGAAGGTGTTTTCCTATACCCGGCCACGTGAAAATATATTGAAATACCGTCACTGGTATTTAAAGATTGATGGCGCCTGGAAGCTGCACAACATCACAGAAGGCCATCTAAGTGGTCAGGCTGTTGTCGTGAAGTTGGCGGGTCTTGATGATCGTGATTTAGCCCGTAAATTCATCGGTGTGGATATCGCCATTTTGCGGTCGGCTTTGCCGAAACCGGCCGATGGCGAATATTACTGGGCAGATTTGGAAGGCTTGGACGTTGTCACTGTTGAAGGCGTGTCGTTGGGTCAGGTAGACCACCTGATGAACACCGGGGCCAATGATATATTGGTAGTTCGCGGTGATCAGGAGCGGCTTATCCCGTACGCGCGCGGTCATGTCGTTAAAGAAGTGGACATGGTGGCGCGGCGAATAACGGTGGATTGGCCGACGGATTTTTAGCGGTGCGTATCGACGTTGTGTCGATATTCCCCGGCATGTTTGACGCGTTACGCGTTGACGGCGTGGTAGGGCGTGCGATTACGCGGGGGATTTTGGATCTCCAGTGTTGGAATCCGCGTGACTACACAGTCGATAAACATCGACGTGTGGATGACCGACCCTATGGGGGCGGACCTGGCATGGTGATGGGCGTGGAACCGCTGCGGGAGTCCATCCGGGCGGCGCGTGCGGCGACAACCCCAGGTTGTCGCGTGGTTTACTTATCGCCGCAGGGGCGACGTTTAGATCAAAGCGCGTTGCAAAATTTTGCGCAGGCCGCAGGACTCATATTGGTGGCAGGCCGTTATGAGGGTGTTGATGAGCGCTTGATTCAGGGCGAAGTCGACGAAGAGTGGTCGATTGGCGATTATGTGCTGAGCGGCGGTGAGCTGGCGGCCATGGTGGTGATTGATGGCGTAACGCGCTTGTTGCCAGGTGTGTTAGGGCATTCGGAGTCGGCGTTACAAGATTCGTATTCGGTTGGCTTGTTGGATTGCCCACACTATACGCGTCCAGAAGAAATAGACGGACGCGGTGTGCCCCCGGTGTTGCTGGGTGGAGATCACCAAGCGATTGCACGTTGGCGGATGCAGCAGTCGTTAGGGCGAACGTGGTTACGGCGGCCGGATTTGTTGGAAAAACTGGAATTGTCGCCCGTTCAACGGCGTCTTTTGATGGAATTCATCGAGGCGCAGTAGGGCGGCGAGTAGATAAACGGCGAGTGTTTTTACATTCGCGAGAGTAGGGAACCGTCGAAAGTTGTTTTAGCCAATTTTCGACGGTTCCTCAAAGAATGACGAACTGAAATAGTGGAGTGAATACAATGATTCCGATCATCCAACAGCTCGAAGCCGAGCAGATGAAGCAAAACATTCCTGTGTTTTCTGCGGGTGATACCGTGATAGTGCAGGTTAAGGTGAAAGAAGGCGAGCGTGAGCGTCTCCAAGCCTATGAAGGCGTGGTGATTGCTAAACGTAATCGTGGTCTGAACTCGTCTTTCACGGTTCGTAAAGTGAGCCAAGGTGAAGGCGTAGAGCGCGTTTTCCAAACGCATAGCCCGGCCATTGACAGCATCGAAGTGAAGCGTCGCGGTCAGGTTCGTCGCGCCAAGCTGTACTATTTGCGTGACCTACAAGGCAAGGCTGCGCGTATTCGCGAAAAGCTGCCTGCACGTAAGGCTAAGGAAGTTAAGGAAGTTAAGGAAGTTTTTGAAGTGGCTGCTCTGTAAAGAGCCGGGTCGAGTTGTCATCCAGGGACAATTCGGCTGACTAAAGCATGACCCGTTTGATTTCGTTCTCCAGGGAATTGAGTCAAGCGGGTTTTGCGTTTGATTGAGGCAAGCGTCGGCTTTTTGATAGGATGCGCCGAGTGGCGCGACGGTGGTCAGCGTGCCGATAAATTTCCTTAAAAATGCCCCCAAAGTATTGTCATCCTATTCTGCCGTGCTCACTACGCCGATAGGCAAAGTTGGGCTAGTTCTCGCGGACGCTTCCCTCACCGAAATTGACTTTTTGCCGCCCTCTTTTCCGGCTATCGCGCCACTGTCCTCGTTGGCGGGTGAAATCGCGGAACAGCTAAACGCGTATTTCACGACCTCTGACTTTACATTTTCTTTGCCACTTGCGCCCCACGGCACGCCGTTTCAACGCCGCGTTTGGTCTGCTTTGCTAGGGATTGATGCTGGACAGACACAAACCTACGGTCGACTTGCGGCGGAGTTAAAGTCGTCCGCCCGCGCGGTGGGTGGCGGTTGTCGCGCTAATCCCATTCCCATCGTTATTCCTTGCCACCGTGTCGTCGCAAGTGCGGGGCTAGGCGGGTTTATGGGACAACGCGTGGGTGAGTCATTCGAAATGAAACGCTGGCTACTTGCCCACGAAAAAGTGCAGCTGTGAGTACGGCGCCACCGCGTGAAGTAGAGCGTTTTCTCGACGCGCTGTGGACAGAGTCGGGTCTGAGCGATAACACGCTGGCGGCGTATTCAGCGGATTTGGAAGGTTTAGCGGATTGGCTAACGCTGCGGACGAAAACGTTGCTAGGCGCCGGCCGTGAAGACTTGCTTGCCTACTTGGCGCACAAAGTGGGCGAGGGCTCTAAGCCGCGCTCCACGGCACGCCTCGTGTCGAGCATGCGTCGGTTTTATCGTTATTTGGTGCGTGAGCGCCTGCGTACGGATGACCCAAGTCGCCTCATCGAAGCGCCAAAACTGGGTCGCAAGCTTCCAGGCACCTTGAGCGAATTGGACGTAGTGGCCTTGATAAACGCGCCAGACGCTTCGGATCTGTTGGGATTGCGTGATCGCGCGATGCTGGAGTTGCTTTATGCTACCGGGCTGCGGGTGACGGAGTTAGTCGAGCTGACATTACCGCAACTGGGTTTGAACCAAGGCGTGGTGAGGGTGATGGGGAAAGGTAGCAAGGAACGGCTGGTGCCCATGGGAGAGGAGGCGCAGACCTGGATAAAACGCTATTTAACTGCGAGTAGAGCGGCACTATTAGGCGTGCGGACGAGCGATGATGTCTTTGTCACTCAGCGCGGTGAGGGCATGACGCGCCACGCGTTTTGGCATTTAATCAAACGCCATGCGGTAACGGCAGGCATCAATAGGCCATTGTCGCCGCACACGTTGCGCCACGCGTTTGCCACCCACTTACTCAATCATGGCGCTGATTTACGCGTGGTGCAGATGTTGTTAGGGCATAGTGATTTGTCGACGACGCAAATTTACACGCATGTGGCGCGTGAGAGACTTAAAGAGTTGCATGCTCGCCATCATCCGCGTGGATAATGCGAGGGCGAAAGAGGTGTCCGCATCAGTGAAACGATGATTTAGTTTCAAGCCTGGGATATAGTTCGTGGGTAAGCGGTCGAAGAATATTAGTTGGTCATTTTTGTTATTCCGGAGAGTAGCTCGTGTTAAAGCGCATTTTTGCTGTGGGATTAGTGTCGTTAATGACGTGGAGTAGCGTGTGGGCGGACGACGCCGCCGACGCGGATACGGTGAAAAAGGCGTTGATTAAGCTGGCTCCGGGTGCGTCGGTGGATTATGTGGGACCTTCCGTGGTTCCTGGCTTGTTTGAGGCTTTGGTGGGCACGCAAGTACTTTATGTGTCTAGAGACGGTAAGTATTTGTTTAATGGCGATATTATTGATGTCGCTAAACATCAAAATTTGACTGAAGGCAAACGCACATCCGCGCGCGGGAAGTTGATTGGCAGTGTCGACGAAAATACGATGGTCGTTTTTACACCGACGAAGCCCGTCAAACACACGATTACTGTCTTTACCGATATCGATTGTGGTTACTGCCGCAAGCTTCACAAGGAAATGGCGAGCTATCTTGATCGTGGCATCCGCGTTCGTTACTTAGCGTTTCCCCGTTCCGGCCCAAATACGGAGTCCTATAATAAGTGGGTATCTGTTTGGTGCTCGGGCGAGCGTCGTAAAGCGCTAACGGATGCAAAAAATGGCGTGGATCTACCACGTAAGGAATGCCAGAATCCAGTCAATGCGCACATGAAATTGGCGGAAGAGTTTGGCGTGAGTGGTACGCCGACGATCGTATTAGACAGTGGCGGTGTGTTGCCGGGGTACGTGCCTGCGGATAAGTTGCTTCCTATGCTTGATAGCAAAAAGACCTAATTCATTTTTATTGTCTATACTTCACCTAGCGTGCGCTGAATTCCAGCGCTAAGAAGAACACAAAACAAATATGTGGGTTAATCGACGGGGGCTGTATGGACAGTGCAAACAAAAGGGCGCTTGCGCGCCTTAGTGTGGTGTTGGTTGCGGCATGGACTGCCGGTTGCGTGCTGGAGGGTGGGTCACTACCAAAGAAAACAGTGAAGCCGCATGCTGTCCAGCCCAAGGCCGAAGGGAAAGTGAATATTTTGTCGGTTGCGACGGCAGGCGTCGCACCGGCAGACGCGCCTTGGCAAGCGCGAGACGTTGAGGTTCTGAATATCGCGCGTGCGCGCGTTCCTTCCGATAGCGTCTCCATTTTAGCGATTACTGAGACGGTAACGCCTTGTTTGGGCGGCGGCAATACAACGTATGTGGTAGACAATCAAGCGCCCCCTTGGTTTTCTCAGGGCGATACCTACACCACTACCTACACGAACTGTATCCAAGGTTCGGAAACAATTAACGGTTCGCGCCGGTTCTCCATCGACAATATGGTCGGACAGCCGTATGTTGATCCCGTGTGGTCAGTCGCAACGACGATGGCCAGCCAGAATCTAGTGCGTGTTAGCACGGTGAGTGGCGATTCTACGTCCGCAGACGGTTCGGCAACGACCACGCTAAGCGCTAATAACACGGCGTATAAGCAAGCCAGTAAAGGCAGTTGGACTCGTACCCATCCTAACAATGGTGCACAACAACAATGGTCGGCAAGTTTCGATGTGGTCTATGCGTGGGACGAAACCGCCAAGACTTACACCTGGGATTTTAACGTCAGTACGACCAGTTCCCTGTTTGGCAATGCTACAGCGGAGTCGCTTGTTCAATTGGCGGGAACGGTTGATCGGCCGCCCGAAAGTGGCCGGTTGAAGCTCACCCAGGTTGTGGCTGACGTGACCTCCATTACGATGATTACGGCGCAAGGGGCGGGCAATGCCTTGTTGCAAATTGATAGTAATGGCGATGGGACCTTTGAGTCATCAACCGTTGTTCTCTGGGCGGATTTGATGATAGACCCTATTCTATACCAGTTTTTTTAACCCACTCGTTCGCGATTTTTGTCTGAAATAATTCTGCATTAATGTGCTCAGGCCTTTGGTCCGATACACTCCTGTATCCATATTTTTGCTGGACTTAGTACGCAATGCAGTTTTGGCTCCGGGTTTTATGTGGCCTTACTGGCGTGTTGTCGGCGGCCATCGCGTCAGCAGGTCATGATCAAGGCGTTACTTTAAGCGGCAGCGTAACTCGCTTTAATTTCTCGGAATACAACGACGAAGGCATTGTGTCGGTCGATGAGTCCGGCTACGTTTACGGCAGCAAACTCGATTTTCGCAAACGCTGGGATCGGCTGTATGTAGGCGCGAAATTCGACGTGAGCAAGGGCACTGTCGCCTACAATGGTCAGCGCCTTTTGGGCGACATGGACATGAAACCCTACGAAACCACCACCACTGAAACGATCATGGATGGGTCGGTGCAGATTGGGCGCGTGTACGAATCCTGGCGTTCCTATGATTTTTCGGTCGTTTATGCCGGACTGGGTTATCACCAATGGGTACGCGATATCAAGAGCCGCATATTGTTCGAAGACAATATTACTAAAAAGATTTTGGGCCCTTTTGAAGTCTATCGTTGGGCTTACTTTCAAGTGGGCGCGAGGGGTTTCTTGTTTCGCACGGATCGGATGTTTGTGTTAGTGGATTTCAATTTGTTGAGAACACTGGCGCCGAGTATGACCTCCGACACGAAAGGTTTGCTTGACAAGCAACATTTGGAATTGGGCTCGCATTTTAGCGGGCGGGTTTCCATTCCCGTGCGCTACGAAGTATTTTCCCGTTGGCTGCTGACCCTGGAGCCTTTTTATGAGGCGTGGGACATCGGCCGCAGTCAGCATGCAGTGCTGACCGATGAGGGCGTCATGAGCACGTTTGGGGCACACCAACCGCGCAGTGCGTCGCGCAACTATGGCGTCGACCTAGGCATTCAATTCGAGTTCAACTAGCTTTTTCTCGCTGTTCGAACGCAATCATTTTTCTCCTCGCTGTTAATTCTCGTGATCCCGGTTAAACTATCGGCACACTCGGTGTTGGTCAGGGAGAAATTGAGATGAATTATCATCGCCTCATGGGAAATCGCGCATTGGCTACGCAACGCTCTATGTGGGCGGTTTTTGCCTTCTTATTTTTGTTTCTGTCGGTTGCTGGCGCAGACATGGCGCCGACGGACTCCGTCAAAAATGATCCGCGTTATCAAGATGCTGCGTTGCTTGAAACCGCCTGGACTTTGCCGGTGGCGAAAACGTATCGTGATACGTTTGAGTTTCAAGTTAATCCGATGTTCTGTGGTCCTGCAACGGCCGTCAATGTACTAAAGTCGTTGGGCATTAAACAATTTGAACAGTCCACCGTGTTTGATAAATCGAGCATTAAATACATAAAAGCGTTGACGATGGGTCTCACCTTGGACGAGATGGCGACGCTTGTACATGACTCTAGCGGCTGGAAGGTGACTGCCTTACACGATTTAACCTTGGCCCAGTTTCGCGAGCACTTGCGCAAGAGCAATGACCCGGCAACACGCTATACCATCAACTTTCATCGAAAGCCGATGTATGGTTTTAGTGGGGGACATCATTCGCCGATTGGCGGTTATTTAGAGAAGGAAGACCTCGTATTCGTGTTAGATGTGTATGACCCGTTTAAACCGTTTTTGGTTAGTAGCGCGCGGCTCTATGATGGTATGAATACGGTGGATGACGAGGCGGGCAAAACGCGCGGCCTATTACTGCTGACGCATTGAAGTAATTTGATCCTTGTCTTGAAGTTTTTTTTCCTTTTTGGATCTACCTAATGCATCATCCGGCCCTGTTTCTTAAAAAGCGTGAAGAACGTCGTTTGCTGGCGGGCCATGTGTGGGTGTTTAGCAACGAAATAGATATCGTTAAGTCGCCCCTGAAGGGCCTCGCGCCGGGCCAATTGGTCAATATTTTTCGCGCCGACGGTAAACCCTTGGGGAGCGCCTACGCGAACCCTAATTCGTTAATATGCGCGCGCATCTTCTCGCGTAAAACGGATGTGCTGTTAGATGAAGCTTGGTTTGCTCAACGCTTGCAGCGTGCGCTCGATTTGCGCACGGCGCTTTTCACTGCACCCTATTACCGGTTATGTCATGCCGAAGGGGATGGCATTCCTGGGTTGGTGCTGGATCGTTACGGCGACTACTTAGTGGGGCAGTTGAACACGGCGGGATTGGAAGCGGCAAAGCCTGCATTGTCGGCGGCGATAGAAGCGGTATTAAAGCCGTCCGGTTTATTGTGGCGCAATGACGGCTCAGGGCGGGCGATGGAAGGCATGGCTGAGGCCACGGAAGTGGGCTTGGGCGAAGTGCCGGAAACCTTGCAGGTTGAGGAAAACGGAGCCGTGTTTGAAACTGCGCCGTACACGGGACAAAAAACGGGATGGTTTTACGACCAACGCTTGAATCGCACCATGATGCGGCATGTTGTTGCAGGGAAGTCGGTGTTGGATCTATTTAGTTATACCGGCAGTTGGAGTGTGCAGGCGGCGCAGGCTGGCGCGCGTTCGGTGACGGCGGTGGATGTTTCCGATGCGGCGCTGACAATATTAAAGCGCAATGCGCAGCGCAATAACGTGGCTGACCGTGTAGAGACAGTGTGTGAAGACGTGTTCGACGCGTTAAAACGCCTACGTGATAATGCGGCCCAATTTGATGTGGTCATTTGCGATCCGCCTGCTTTCATTAAGCGCAAGAAAGATGAACATGAGGGTTTGCTCGGTTATCAACGCGTGAATGCGTTGTCGATGGCGGTGCTTAAACCGGGTGGGGCACTCATTAGCGCATCGTGTTCTTTTCATTTGGATCGCGATGCGTTTAAGAATACGGTGCTTAAAGCAAGTCGCGACGCGCGGCGGCAAATTCAAATTGTGGCGCAAGGCCACCAAGGTTTGGACCACCCGATTCATCCCGCCATTGCGGAAACGGAATATCTTAAAGCGTTTTTTTGTCGGGTGCTGTAGTTGGCGTCAGGCTGAGCAGTTGAGTCAAGGGAACGTCGAGTGTCTGGGTTAGTTGTGTGTGCGCGGTTTGAAGATATTTCGCCAATCCGGCGTGCGTGTTTTGTGCGTGTGGATTAATGTCGGGCAGCAAATATTTGTGTGATCTCAGTAAATCAGCCAGCGTGAGTGTGTGCACGTCACGCACGAGTGCGATCCCGCCGTTCTGCAGTTTTTGTGCGACTTCTCCCGTTTGAAGTCGGTGCAAGACGCGCTTGAGTTGTTCATTGGGCAGCGTGGGTTCTTGTTGCAGCAATTTGTTCATCGTGATGGTTTTGCCCGTTTGCTGTGCTCGCCATAGATGTCCGATTAGATCAAGGGCGACGGTGAGGTCGTCGCGAACCGCTAAGCTGCGGGTCGCATACAAGCGTGGGTAGACATAAAGCGTGTGCGAAATTTCTGCTGCCAACAGCACGATGACCCAGGAAATATAGGTCCACATAAAGAAGATAGGTAACGCGGCGAGCGCTCCATACACTTTTTCGTACGACGTCAAATTGTGCACATAATAGCCAAAGCCGTGCTTGGCTAACTCAAATAAGATCGCACCGACGGCTGCCCCTGCCGCCAAGTATCGAAACGGAAGTCGGCGTGCGGGAATAACAGTAAACAAAAGACACAGAGCGAGAAACGTCGCTAGAAGGGGTAGTGGCGATAGGATCGTGCCTGTTTGGTTCTTTCCGACCATCGTTTCTAACTGCGGTAACCATTCACTGAGTTGTGAGGACATCACCAAACTCACGCCGATCAAAATTGGCCCTAGGGTCAATACGGCCCAATAAATAACAACGGTAATGACCCAGTGTCGGCGCGACTCGGATTTCCATATGGCGTTTAAGCTGCTTTCAATGGTGTGCAGCAAGGCGACGGCCGTGGCTGCCAATACGGTGATACCGACGGTGGTGGCCTCTGACGCGCGGCGTGTAAAGGAAATGAGATATAGGCGTACTTGCTCGCCAGCGGTCGGGACGAAATTGGTGAAAATGAACTTTTCAATGTCGTTTAACGCGCGCTCAAACGCGGGAAACGCACTAAACACGCCAATGGTAACGACCATTAATGGGACAATGGACAGTAATGTGGTAAACGCGAGTACGCCCGCGACATTGTGACAGTTGTCACTCACGAATGAATTGATAAGGTGGCGCGTAAAAAAGCGGGCGCTTTGGCTGCGTGAGTGAATGCGGTCGGAGTTTGATAGCCATGTTTTCATGGGTGTACCTTACATGGGTACTTTGTTTTTTTCCAAGACAATTGGCGATGTCATTCGCGAAACTGCTAGCTCGACATCCTATTTGGTCGGTTCAGGGTCTCGATGCAGGGTGAGTTCTTGCTGGAGCCGTGTCATTTCCATTTCAAGCATGGTGACGCACGTTTCAATTTCACGATTATTGCGCTCGAATTCGCGCGCTTTGTCTGACAGGCCCATCTTGGTTTCCGCATCGGCAGGTAGCGTATGGATGACGGCCATGATCTCGCGTAAAACAGTTTGTTGTGAGTCGACCAACTCGCGCACGCGGGCTTGGTCTTCGGACGACATTGCAGGTTCAGGTGGTTTGTTCTTAGTCTGATCAATTTCTTGTTGTTGCATGTTAAATAGCGCTTCAAGCTGTTGCAACTCGGCCGCCATTCGCTCCTTGTTGTCTTCCATTTGTTTGAGCTTGGCTTCCAGATTAGATTCATTGGCTTCATGTTCAGCGAGCATTTTTTGCAAGGCTTCAGTCTGCTCGGCATTCAAGGCCATGGTCGATAGACTCTTTTTTAGCTTCTTGTACGACTTCTGAACTTCGTCGTAGGTACTCTGTAGGCCAAAAAATAGTGACTTATAGCTAGAGAGTTTGCGTAATTGCTTTTCGAGGTACGCCACACGTTCTTTCAAGTCAGTGGGCGGTGGGCCGTCTTCTTCATCATATTGGTAGTCACTCAGCGTATCCTTTTCATCCACGTTTGACGCTTCCCCAGGCTCTGTGGTGAGAGCGGCGTCGATCGCGTCTGCATCC
>JANOTC010000067.1:0-18122 GCA_031416175.1 Gammaproteobacteria bacterium | reverse complement strand
GCCCAATACCGGGCGATCCTCTATCCACACATTGGCTAAATTTCTTAAGCAGATAAGCGGACTGAATGAATCCAGCGTTGAGCGTAAAAATTATAGGCGTGATCAGAATTAACTCAGCAGCGCCACGGGTGGCGCTGCTGAGTCTCGACTTTACTCGCTCTTCGCCGCGACAGGGGCGGGTGCAGAGGGCGCTTCGCTGTGATGAGAGTCGCCATTATCCGAGGCTGCAGGTGTTGCATTAGGCTCAAAATTGCCTGCTGCTGCGCCTTCACCCGCAGGCGCACGATTACCGTTGCCGCGTCGGTCACGGAAATCACGACGATGACGACGGAATCCGTCACGCCCGCGATGGTGTGTGCGACCGCCACGGTTTTCACGCGGCGCGCCGTTGGATGCGTCTGCGGCTTCGCCACCTTCACTGGCCGGTGGTGCGTCATCAACAATCATCACGATTGGCGACGGTTCGCTATGGCTGAAGGCCTCGGCCGCTTCAGAATGATGACTTGGCGCTGAACCCGCTGCCGCCTCCACGATGACCCGTGGCGCCTGCTCTACGGGTGCGGGCGGCGGTGTGCGTACAACTTCAACGGGTGCTGAAGCGGGTGCTGACGACTGCGCTTGCGCTGCCTGCTCTACGTGGCGTGGTCGACGGTCATGACGCTCGTTCCGCTCAGGGCGGCTCGTGCGTTCTGGTCGGTCATTCCGCTCAGGACGATCTGCTCGTTCGTTACGTTCTGGACGTTCCGCACGCTCAGGTCTTTCGGTCTGTTCCGTGCGTTCACCCGCTTCCGTACGCTCATTACGTTCCACCTTTTCCCCGCGATCATCTTGTCGCGGCTCTGGGCGTGGTCGACGTTCCTGTTGGTCACGGCGTTGATTATCTTGGCGCGGCTGGTCGCGTCTAGGCTCATCGTTGCGTGCTTGCGGCGCCTCATCGGTGCGCGCAGCACGCGTTTCGTCATTGCGTGGCTCGCGTGGGCTGGCGTCGGTTTGGCCTTCTTCACGATTTTCGCGACCACGCCCATCGCCTCGCCCGCCACGACCGCCACGGCGCTGTGGCCGTCGATTGCGATCATTGCGCTCACGATCAGTGCGTGGTCCTTGCGGCGCTGATTCACGCGGCGGCTGCGTCGTTGTTTCGACGGTACGCGGTGTTGGTTGTGCGGTCGCTGCCGTACGGACGGTTTCGACTTTCACGTCTCGCTCCGGTTTGGTGCCGCCAAACAAAGAGTTGAAAATGCGCGTTACCAAGCCCGGTTTATCCGGTTCTGCCTGGGTAGGAGGGGCCGCTGCCACAACAGGCGAGGGTGCCGCTTCCGGCTTAGGCGCAGGCGGAATAACACCTTTAACGGCAGGTTCTTCCGTTGGCGCGCGCGGTTCGGTGGCGAGTAGTTTGTCGAGTGAGTGCTCTTCCTTATTCGTTTGAATAAGTGAGTAGCTCGGTGTGCGAATGTCTTGGTCGCTAAATTCCGTGCGCCGCAGACGCTCGATTTCGTATACCGGGGTTTCAAACGCAGGCGTGGGGACGAGCAAGATTTCGACGTTTTGTCGTCTTTCAATCTCGCTAATGATGCTGCGCTTTTCGTTGAGCAAATACGTGGCGACATCAATTGGCAGTTTCGCGATGATTTTGCCGGTATTTTCTTTCATCGAGCCTTCTTCGAGCATGCGAAGAATTGACAGTGACAACGACTCGATGGCACGAATTCGGCCCTGGCCTTTACAGCGTGGGCACGTAATTTGACTATGCTCACCGAGTGCAGGGCGTAAGCGTTGGCGCGACATTTCCAGCAAGCCAAAGCGAGAAATGCGTCCGATCTGAACGCGCGCACGGTCGGCATCTAACGCGTCACGTAAGCGAATTTCTACTTCACGCTGATTTTTGGTTGGCGTCATATCGATGAAATCGATAACGATCAAACCGCCCAGGTCGCGCAAACGTAGTTGCCGGGCAATTTCGTCCGCCGCTTCCAAGTTGGTCATAAACGCGGTTTCTTCAATGTCGCTGCCGCGCGTGGCTTTGGCGGAATTGATGTCGATGGAAACTAAGGCTTCCGTGTGATCAATCACAATGGAGCCACCCGAAGGCAGGGCGACTTCACGCTGAAATGCGGACTCGATTTGACTCTCGATTTGATACCGCGAAAACAGCGGAATTGGATCGATATATTGCTTTACCTTCGGCAGGTTCTGCGGCATCACTTGCGCCATGAAATCCTGCGCTTGCTTAAAGACGTCAGGATTGTCGATGAGGATGTCGGAAATGTCTTTGCGGAAATAGTCGCGGATCGCGCGAATAATGATGTTGCTTTCACGATAAATCAGCAGTGGTGCCGCGCTTTTCTTCGCTTCGGTATCAATGGCCGTCCACAATTGCAGTAGGTAGTCTAAATCCCACTGCAATTCGTCAGCGGATTTGCCCACGCCAGCGGTGCGCACAATCAGGCCCATGCCTTCAGGAATATTGAGGTCCGACATGGCTTCGCGCACTTCCGTGCGGTCATCACCTTCAATGCGGCGCGATACGCCACCAGCACGCGGATTATTTGGCATCAATACCAGATAACGCCCGGCTAGGCTGATGAATGTGGTGAGTGCCGCGCCTTTGTTGCCACGCTCCTCTTTGTCGATTTGCACGACAATTTCTTGACCCTCTTCAAGCACTTCCCGAATATTGGGACGGCCATCTACCTGCGTTTTGAAAAAATTGCGGGAGACTTCTTTAAGGGGTAAGAAACCGTGACGCTCGGCGCCATAATCGACGAAGGCGGCTTCTAGGCTGGGTTCTACGCGGGTAATTCGACCCTTGTAGATATTGGCTTTTTTCTGTTCGCGGCTGGACGTTTCAATGTCCAAATCGACCAGTTTTTGCCCGTCAACAATCGCTACTCGGACCTCTTCAGGCTGAGTCGCATTAAACAGCATTCTTTTCATCGGCAAATTTTCTCTCTTTCGCGCCAATGCGTTACGTCGCTTGCGCGGGTCGAGGATGCCGATTCAACGGAGTGCAAATCGCCCACAGTGGGTGTTCGGGCCGGCTGCGCTAAGCCGTCCGTGCGGTGGGGAATCGAGTCAAACGCGGATCACTGCCTGCATTTGTTCTCATTCAGGGCGCCGTTGGGCGCCCGTTGCTCCCATGATTTACCGCAGGGACCAAGCTTCATTTTTACGCAGCGCGCCCAAGGCGAACTGACTCGGAAATCTTCACATCGCACAACCGCACAGATGGCATCGCATGGCGCGTGTTGTATTAATAATCGCTCGAACGAAATTGATCGAGCGAGGCTAAATCAATCTTTAAGTACTCTCAGTGCCAAGCAATTCTGCTGCGCACTTCACGTCGCTCGCGCCACTGTCGCAAAATTGGCGGCAACGCGAGGTTTCATATCTTTTCTTATCTGTTAAAATGGCCCACGTTTAACTGCCAGGCCCTTCACGTTTCCCCGACCGCACATACCCCGCAGGGTACCGGCGCCATCTGAATCAGCCCGTGCGTACACGCTTACGGGCTTGTTCATACGCCGCGCGTAATCGAAGCGACGTACTATAACAGATGATTTACAGCATTAACATAGCGTTAAGGTTTGGCGCGGGGGCATGCCATTGAACCCGACTCCACCTCCCTCTAATCCCTCGGCGCGCACGGTGACGGTTGATGCCGAACACGATGGGCAACGAATTGATAATTTCCTCCTCGCGATGCTTAAAGGGGCGCCACGCACCCTGGTTTATCGGATTTTACGATCTGGCGAAGTTCGGGTTAACAGCGGTCGCATCAAACCCAGTTACCGGGTAGAGCAGGGCGATGTCGTACGAATTCCGCCAATCCGCCTTGCCCCTGCAAAAATCGACCCGGAAGTGCCGCCAGCGGCGGAGCAGCGGATAAAAGATTGCATAATTTTTGAAGATGGCGACTTAATCGTGTTCAATAAGCCGTCTGGCATGGCCGTTCATGGCGGCAGTGGCATATCACACGGTGTCATTGAGTCTTTGCGTGTCATCATGCCTTTAACCAAGCGTTTGGAGTTGGTGCACCGGCTGGATCGTGACACTTCGGGCTGTTTGCTGATCGCAAAAAAGGCGAGTGTGTTGAAGTCTTTGCACGACCAAATGCGCGACGGCACAACGGAAAAAATCTACCTCGCTTTGGTCAAGGGCGAGACCGACGTCGCCCATTGGGACGTGACAGCGCCCTTAGTGAAGAATGTTGCGAGTTCCGGTGAACGGGTAGTGCGTGTGCGCGAAGATGGGAAAGAATCGCATACCATTTTTTCGCCCCGCCAACGCTTCAATGGCGCAACCTTGGTGGAAGCGAAATTGTTAACGGGGCGTACCCACCAAATTCGCGTCCATGGCACGCACAGTGGGCACCCCTTGGCGGGGGATGAAAAATACGGCGATGCGCAATTCAACAAAGACATGCGGACGCTCGGCTTAAAGCGGCTTTTCTTGCACGCGCGGACCCTAACGTTCAAGCACCCTGGCACCGGAAAAGATTACACCGCTAATGCCCCTTTGCCGCGTGAGTTAAGTGAGTTCTTGAAAAAATTATGAGCGCAGAAATAAAGCTGATTGTATTTGATTGGGATGGCACTCTAATGGATTCCGCCGCCCGTATAGTGTCGTGCTTTCGTGCGGCGGCAGAAGATCAAGGGCTTGCTGCGCCTGACGACAATGTCATACGTGATGTCATCGGTTTAGCCATGCCTGAGGCAATTGCGGCGCTTTTCCCGGGTATGGACATGAATGCGGGTAGAATGGCGTTCACTGATCGTTATCGTCACCATTATTTAGACGCAAACCCAACACCCACGGCTTTGTTCGTCGGCGTGACGGAAATGCTCGACCAGCTCGATGCGGCGGGTTACATGATGGCGGTCGCTACCAGTAAAGGCCGTGGTGGACTGGACCGTGTGTTGCATGAAACGGGGCTGCGTGACAGATTCTGTGTTAGCCGTACGGCCGATGAAGCCTTTTCGAAGCCTCACCCTGCCATGTTGCTGGACATTCTTGAGTATCTTGGCGTCTCCGCCAACGAAGCGGTGATGGTGGGTGATACGGAGTATGATTTGATGATGGCGCGTAACGCGCAAGTCGCGGGTGTTGGCGTGTGTGGTGGTGCGCATGAACGTCCCCGCTTACTAGCGTGTGGACCTGTCGTCTGTTTAGAGCGGACGACTGATTTGCCTGAGTGGTTAAGTTTACAACGACGCAATTTTTCTGGAGATAAGATCGTCCCATGAGTGACAAGCCTAATACGCCGGAAAACGCGGATTCGCCCGGCACCCCGGAAACTGCTAAGAAAGATGTGTGGACCGACAACGCCGAAACGTCGGTAATGACCGGCGTCACCGAGGATGTTCCCAATCGGGATCGCCGCAGTTCGGAAACGACGCCAAACAAAGATGTGGAATGGCAGCGTAGTCTGATCAATCGGCTTTCGTTTGCGGCACTCAATGAACAGCGTCGTGCGCGACGATGGAGCGTATTTTTTAAAGGGCTTGGCTTCGTTTACTTGTTTATGGTCATTTACATGTTTTTCCCTAAGCAGAGTACGGACCTTCATCTCGGTCGACATACGGCGCTGGTGGACATATCAGGCGAGATTTCAGACAGCAGTGCCGCGAACGCGGACACTATTATTGGCGGAATGCGCGACGCCTTTGAAGACAAAGGCACGAAAGCGATCATTCTGCGCATTAATAGCCCAGGGGGTAGCCCGGTGCAGGCTGGGTATGTATATGACGAGATTGTTCGACTTCGACTAAAATATCCAACGATTCCCGTTTACACAGTCGTGGCGGACCTATGCGCCTCAGCGGCCTATTACATTGCCTCTGCGTCCGACAAAATTTACGCAGACAAAGCGAGTCTGGTGGGGTCGATTGGCGTGCTTATGGATGGTTATGGCTTCGTCGAAACGATGAAGAAATTGGGTGTTGAACGGCGCCTAATGACTGCCGGGGAGCACAAAGGTTTTCTCGATCCTTTTTCGCCTGTGAAAGAGGCTGATCAGCAGTTCATGCAGGAACTTATTAATAACGTTCACTTGCAATTTATTACCGCCGTGAAAAAAGGCCGTGGTGATCGCTTGAAAGATGATCCTTTGCTATTTTCAGGCATGATTTGGTCGGGCGACAAAGCAGTCGAAAATGGCTTGGTCGATGGTTTGGGCAGTGCTAGTTACGTGGCGCGCGAAATCGTTGGAGAAGAGCACATTGTTGATTTTACACCACGTCCGGATTTTCTTGCCTCTTTCGCCGATCGAATTGGCATAGCGGGCGCGAAAAGCTTGGCGGGTGAGTTTATGGTGCCGGGGATGAAGTAGTTCGACGGCTATTTAGTTTTACGTGAGCGGCGCGGCATAAATCCACCGCGCCGCGTTAAGAGGCCGGATACGCAACCGCATAAATGCGATTAATTTCTTCCTGCGATTCCAAAGCAAGCGGATCGCGGGGACCCTTGTTTTCTTGGCGTAAATGATATTCCACCAAAATTGCGCGCAAATATTGCGCGCTGTGAGCGGGGTGGGTGTTCATGTCGCTAATTAAGTAGTCGAAGCGTTCGGCGAAAATTGGCTCTTCCAACGGGCGGCGTAACAAGCCCGCTTCAAGTAAATGGCTAATCGCGAGAAAGAATGCGCGTTGCGCACGGTGTTGTTCTGGATCGCTGAAAAACTTATAGCCATGTTCTAGATCATGCACCAAGAATTCCAATGCATTTTTCTTGTGCATTATGGGCCCTTCGGCCCTTGATGGATTGCTAATGATGGTGATAGGGCGTGTGCCGTCTACTTGCATTTGCAGCACGCGGCGCGGCGCTGGAATGTGTTGGCAGAGGGTGAGTGGCCATTCGTCTTGTACCCAGCGCATTAGCGCGAGGGTGGCATTAGGAATGATGCCGTAAAAGTTGTGCCTCGCTAGAATGTCTGCGATGAATGCAGTCGCTTCCTTGCCGCTGCGTAATTGTAGTTGGGTTTGCCATTGCTGTGGATCTGGGCGCGGATCGGATTTCCGTTTGCGGGCGGCCGCGCGATGGGCGTAGGTGCCGATGGTCCAACCTAGAAAACAACGCGCTGCATATTCGGCGTCACCGTATTTTTCGTGGCGCCAATTCTCTGTTAGCTCCGTCAGGAAGCTTGAATTAAGACTAGTTTCGAGGCTCATTCAAGGAATAACGAAGCCCACTTGCGACAACATGGATGTTAGGCGCATAAGCGGTAAACCGATGAGCGCGCTGGGGTCTTCACCTTCCCAGCGCTGGCATAAAACGATGCCGTATCCTTCGCTTTTAAATGAGCCCGCGCAATTGTAGGCGGGTTCGCGCTTTAAATAGCGTTCAATAGTGGCTTCGTCCAATGCGCGGAAATGCACGGTGTACGGCACTAATTCAGTTTGTGCGTCGTCCGTTGCTGTATTCAGCACGCACAGGCCGGTTTGAAAAACAACTTCCTTGCCGGATAAGAAAGTTAATTGCTCTGCTGCAATGGCGTGATTGCCGGGTTTGCCCGAAATGCGGCCTTCACAGGCGGCGACTTGATCGCTGCCAATAATAACAGCGTTAGGGTATGCATCTGCCACGGCGCGTGCTTTTGCTTCCGCCAGGCGCAGAACCAATTCGATTGAAGTCTCACCGGGAAGTGCCGTTTCGTCTGCTTGCGGAGCAACGATATCAAAAGGCAAGCGTAATCGTTCTAGCAATTCACGGCGATAGGGTGATGTGGAGGCCAGAACGAGCTTGCGCACACTATTCAATCTCGATGAGTGTTTCGTCGGGATTGACGTTGTCGCCTTTCTTAATGGCTACGTTCTTAATGGTGCCCGCGACAGGCGCTCGCACTTCCGTTTCCATTTTCATCGCTTCTGTAATGAATAAGGAATCACCTTCCTTCACTTCTTGGCCCGCTTTTACTAAAACATCGACGATGACGCCCGGCATCGACGTTGTGACGTGTCCGGGCTTTGTCGCCTTGGGTCGTCGGCTGCCGGCTGGGGTGACCACCGCGACAGGCGTTTGATTGCGACCGCTGTTCGTAGTCGGCGTAGTCGATATTTCTGACAGCGTTTCGATCAATATTTCTTCCGGTTGACCGTCCACGGATACGTAAAAAGGCCGCTGCGTTTGGTAGCGATGGCCAGAGCCGGTCACTTTAATGTGGTAAGTTTCGCCGTGCAGAGTGACTTTGAACTCGGTAGGCGCCACGCCACACACGTCGACGTTTTCATTTGTTGGCGGAGCTAGTGGCTCGGGTTGTAAGGTGCCTGCCGCACGGTCTTGGAGAAAGTCACGTCCGATATCAGGGAACATAGCGAATGTTAGGACGTCTTCTTCGGTGCGGGCGAGGGCGGCCACCGTTTCGCGCAACTTGTCCATTTCCGGTTCTAACATATCGGCCGGACGGCAATCGATTACTTCTGCATGACCGATAGCTTGTTGACGCACGACTGCATTCACTTCACCCGGCGGACGTCCGTAACGCCCTTGCAGATAAGCCTTAACTTCATTGGTTATCGTTTTATAACGCTGGCCTGTTAACACGTTCAACACGGCTTGGGTGCCGACAATCTGTGATGTGGGCGTGACTAAGGGCGGGAAGCCTAGATCCTCACGCACACGCGGAATTTCCGCGAGCACTTCGTTAATGCGGCGCAGCTCGCCCTGTTGCTTGAGCTGATTGGTCAAGTTCGAAATCATGCCGCCGGGCACTTGGTTGACTTGCACGCGCGTATCGAGGCCGGTGAATTCGCTCTCGAATTGATGGTACTTTTTGCGCACTTCGCGGAAATAAAAGCCAATGTCTTGCAGCACTTGCAAATCCAAACCTGTGTCGTACGGTGTGCCGCGCAAGGCGGCTACCATGCTTTCGGTCGCAGGATGGCTAGCGCCTTCGGCGAACGCAGAAATGGCAGTATCAATGTGTACGCAACCGTTTTCGACGGCTTTAAGTTGACACATGGAGGCCAGGCCGGCCGTTGCATGGGTGTGAATGGAAATCGGTACATTGACGGCTAGGCGTAAGCGGCTGACCAATTCCGCTGTGGTCGTTGGTGTGAGCAAGCCCGCCATGTCTTTAATTGTAACACTGTCGCAACCCATATTCTCAAAGCCTTTTGCAAGGGCAACGAAATCGGCGATGCTGTGCACTGGGCTGGTGGTGTAGGCGATTGCGCCCTGGGCATGGCGACCTGCTGCCTTCACCGCTTTGACGGCTACTTCGATATTGCGCAAATCATTGAGTGCATCGAAGATGCGAAAAACATCGACGCCGTTGGCGGCAGCGCGGGTGACAAAGGCTTGTACGACATCATCGCTATAGTGGCGATAGCCAAGCAGGTTTTGTCCGCGCAGTAGCATTTGCAGGCGCGTATTCGGCAACGCTTGGCGCAGTTTGCGCAAACGATCCCACGGGTCTTCCTTTAAGAACCGAACGCAGGCGTCAAAGGTGGCGCCACCCCACACTTCAAGCGACCAAAAACCGACATTGTCCAGTTTCTTACAGGCGGGCAACATGTCTTCGGTACGCATACGCGTAGCGATAAGCGACTGATGAGCGTCCCGTAATATTGTGTCCGTTACTTGCACCTTCGGCATGCTGCGGGTTCTCCTAGAAATTCAATTGTTCACAAACGCATGTGTGCAGCGACAGCGGCGCCGATAACAGCCGCCAATTCCCGTGACGGCCTGCGTGTCGAGTATTCAGTCAGATTCGGGTGACTCTCGACAAAGCTGGTGTCAATGTTACCGGATTGAAACTCGGGCGTATTCAAAATTTCCAAGTGATAGGGGATCGTCGTTTTAACGCCAAACACGGCGGTGTCGTTTAACGCGCGCCGACCGCGTCGTATGACATCTTCCCACGTTAAGGCCCACACTGTCAGCTTTACGCACATCGAATCATAATACGGTGGAATAGTGTAGCCTGAATAGATCGCCGCGTCGGTGCGAACACCTGGGCCGCCTGGCGCAAAATAACGGGTAATGCGCCCAAAGCTGGGCAAAAAATCGTTCTTGGGGTCTTCGGCATTAATGCGAAATTGAATCGCGAAGCCGCGCCGATTAATATCGCTCTGTTTATAACTCAGCGTATTGCCAGCGGCGATTTTTATTTGTTCTTGCACAATATCAATGCCGGTAATCACTTCCGTCACGGTATGTTCAACCTGCAAGCGGGTATTCATTTCCATAAAGAAGAAGGTGCCCGATTGGTCGAGCAAAAATTCTACCGTGCCCGCATTTTCATAGCCGACATACTTAGCTGCCTTGACCGCATAGTCACACACTAATTTTCGCTGTTCTTCGGACAATTGGGGCGACGGTGCAATTTCGACCAGCTTTTGGTGGCGACGCTGTACTGAGCAGTCGCGCTCGAAAAGGTGAATGACGTTGCCGTGTCGATCACCTAAAATCTGCACCTCAATGTGGCGTGGGTTGACCACGCACTTTTCCATAAAAATTTCTGCGCTGCCGAATGCCTTGGTGGCTTCCGACAAGACCCGTTGGTAATTGCGTTTGAGGTCATCTGCAGTGTCGCAACGCCGAATGCCGCGCCCGCCGCCACCTGAGGTGGCCTTTAGCATGATTGGATAGCCGAATTCTTCCGCTTTGAGCAAGGCTTCATCCAAGCTTTCCAAATTGCCGTCCGTGCCGGGGACTACAGGCACACCGGCCGCGATGGCCGATCTGCGCGCCTCGGTTTTATCGCCCATTTTGCGGATAACGTCGGCGCTGGGGCCGATGAAGAGAATGCCGCGACTCGCGCAGGCATCGGCTAGCGCAGGATTCTCAGAGAGAAAGCCGTAGCCAGGATGGAGCGCATCGCAGCCTGTGGCGACCGCTAAATTGACGATACGGTGGGCGTTTAAATAGCCCGCAATCGAGTCGGGGCCAAGGTTGTATGCTTCGTCCGCTTTCTTTACGTGCAGGCCGTGGCGGTCGGCGTCTGCGTAAATAGCGACCGATTTGATGCCCATTTCGCCGCAGGCGCGCACAATCCGAACAGCAATCTCGCCACGGTTGGCGATCAGTATCTTTTTGATCACGACGAGTCCTTTCAAGCTTTGGATTGACTTGTCGACTATTTAGGTTAAAGGGTGTGCTGAGTCAAGGCTGATGTGAGAGTAAGGCGTGCCAGTGTCGTGCCAGGGCGCACGAATTAGTCATTTATTGTGGCTCCACACGTGGTATTTTTTGACAGGCGACGGTCGCGCGACTATCATTGCCGCCCGATGTCCGTAAAGCTACCTGTTTCTGTTAACCCCGAACGACTCGCACGCCGAGGGTTCAGCATGTCTGGCAAAGTTCGCCTGGCCGACATGACGCGCCTATTGACGAGCCTTTCCGGCTCAGTCGAACGTGAGGTTGACGTAAACCTGGAATTTGTCATGCACCAGGGTTTCCCGAGTGTAGAGGGCCGCGTCCGCGTGGATTTGCCGGTGCAGTGCCAGCGTTGCATGGGTGATTTTGACTTTACGGTGGATTCGACTTTTCATTTGGGCATCGTGCAAACGGAAGAGCAAGCGGCCTCGTTGCCGACCAATCTTGATCCGTTGTTTGTCGTTAACGACGAAAGCAGATTGCTGGAAGTGATTGAAGACGAATTAATTTTAGTGCTGCCCATCGTGCCTATGCACGAGGGTGGTGGTTGCCAACCTAAGCCTGTTGAACAACCTGCGCCGACGGCGGCGCCGAAACGCGAAAATCCGTTTCTCGCGTTAAAGAAACTAAAGACGCCCGATTAGTCGTCTTCGTTGTGTTCTAGGATTTTCCTGGAACGAAGGCCTGACGGGTTCTGTATGAGTGTGCTAACCAGTTGTAGCCAATCCAAAATGGACTTGGCTGTGGCTGCTTTGTTTTTTTGAGGAGTACTACGATGGCTGTCCAACAAAATCGCAAAACCCGCTCTAAGCGTGGTATGCGTCGTGCCCATGATGCGCTCGTTGAGCCGACCTTGTCGGTGGATTCAACCAGCGGCGAAACCCACTTACGCCACCATGTTACGCCTGACGGCTACTATCGCGGCAAGCGTGTTGTGATGCCAAAAGGTGTTGTGGTAAGCGACCAGGAAGTCTGACGCTTGGATGTAACCATTGCATTGGATGCAATGGGGGGTGATCGCGGCCCATGCGTGATAGTCCCTGCAGCGCTGAAGGTCATTGCCGAGAATCCGCAGATGCGATTGATCCTGGTAGGGGACGAAACCGTTCTCAACCAGGAGCTGCGCGCGCGTGGTGCAGCGCCTAGTGAACGTTTAGTTATCCGGCACGCCTCGCAAAAGGTGACCATGGATGACTTGCCGTCGGTGGCGTTGCGCACGAAGAAAGATTCTTCGATGCGCGTGGCAATCGACTTGGTCAAGTCCAATGAAGCGGGCGCCTGCGTGAGTGCCGGAAATACCGGCGCATTGCTGGCGACCGCCCGTTTCGTGCTGAAAACGCTGCCCGGTATAGATCGACCTGCCATTATTACGGCCCTGCCAACCATGCGCGGCCACAGTTACGTGCTGGATTTGGGCGCGAACATTGATTCTACTGCCGAAAATCTCTTTCAGTTTGCCGTGATGGGGTCAATTTTGGCGTCCGCCGTCGATGGAATTCAAAACCCTACGATCGGTTTACTCAATATTGGCGAAGAGGAAATCAAGGGCAATGAGGTGGTTAAGGCCGCAGCGCAACTTTTGTCGGCCAGCGAATTTAACTACAAAGGTTTCGTTGAAGGCGACGACATTTACAAAGGCAAAGTCGACGTCGTGGTTTGCGACGGATTTGTCGGCAATGTCGCCCTTAAGAGTAGCGAAGGCGTGGTTCGCATGATGGCCCACTTCCTGCGCGAAGAATTCACGCGTACGCCTGTTAGAAAATTAATTGGCTTTTTGGCTAAGCCCATTTTGTGCGCATTTCGGAATCGTGTAGACCCCAGCCGTTATAACGGCGCGAGTTTAGTGGGTTTGCGGGGCATAGTCGTGAAGAGTCACGGCGGTGCGGATGAGCAATCGTTTATCAATGCGATCAATGTCGCCAAATTGGAAGTAGCCAAAAACGTTCCAGAACGCATTTCCAAACAACTGGAAACGCTCTTGGTGGAAAGGCGGGCAGTTTGATTTATTCACGAATTACAGGCACGGGCAGTTATTTGCCGGAAAAAGTGCTGACCAATGCCGATCTCGAAAAAATGGTCGATACCAGTGACGAATGGATTACTGATCGAACAGGCGTGCGTCAGCGTCATATCGCCGCGCCTAAGCAAGCGACCTGTGACTTGGCAGAAGAGGCGGCCAAGAACGCCATTTCTGCCGCTGGAATTAGTGCCAACGACATTGATTTGATTATTGTGGCGACGACAACAGCGGATCGCGTGTTTCCAAGCACCGCGTGTTTGTTGCAGGCTCGATTAGATGTGCGTGGTTGTCCTGCGTTTGACGTGCAAGCAGTGTGCACGGGATTCGTCTACGCCTTGTCTATCGCCGATAAATTCATACGTACGGGCGCAGCCAAGTGTGCGCTGGTGGTGGGTGCGGAAACGCTTTCGCGCATCGTCGATTGGAAAGATCGCGGTACCTGTGTGCTGTTTGGTGATGGCGCAGGTGCGGTGGTGTTGCAAAGTTCTGAGGAAACGGGAATTCTTTCTACCCATTTGCACGCCGATGGCCAGTACAAAGATCTTTTGACGGTTAACGGTGGAATTTCGGAGAATAGCGAACTCTTCGCCTCCGGCGCGGCGACCATCAAAATGGCGGGTAACGATGTTTTCCGGATGGCCGTCACGGCGTTAGGGGAAATTGTCGACGAGACCTTGGCCGCGAACAATTTGAGTAAGTCCGACATTGATTGGCTGGTGCCACATCAGGCCAATCTGCGTATTATCGCCGCGACGGCAAAGAAGTTGAAAATGTCGATGGACCGCGTGGTAGTCACGGTGGATCGTCATGGCAACACATCGGCGGCCTCTATTCCCTTGGCATTGGATGTGGCGGTGCGAGACGGGCGTATAAAACGCGGTGAAACTGTGTTGATGGAAGCCTTCGGCGGCGGTTTTACCTGGGGTTCAGTTTTGCTGAAGTATTAAAATACTAAAACGGGTTTTTTGCGACGATGACGACGATTTTTGTATTTCCCGGTCAGGGTTCACAGGCTGTAGGTATGTTGGCTGATTTGGCCGCGCACTACCCCGTTGTAAAGGCGACCTTTGCAGAAGCGTCCAGCGCGCTTGGGTATGACCTGTGGCAACTGGCCAGTTCTGGGCCTGAGACTGAACTCAATATTACCGAAAAAACCCAACCGGCCATGTTAGCGGCGGGTGTGGCGACGTATCGCGTTTGGCGCGAACTGGGTGGCCCGGCGCCTGCGCTGATGGCGGGTCATAGTCTGGGTGAATATTCTGCGTTGGTATGCGCTGGCGCGCTCGCGTTTGCCGATGCCATCACCTTAGTCGCGGATCGTGGTCGGTTCATGCAGGAGGCGGTGCCCGTTGGCGTGGGCGCCATGGCCGCCATTCTGGGTCTGGATGATGAGCAAGTGCGTGCGGCATGTGTTCACGCAGAGCAGGGGCAAGTCGTCTCGGCAGTCAATTTTAATAGCCCTGGCCAAGTCGTGGTGGCGGGGGACAAAGCCGCTGTTGAGCGGGCGGTTGAAGAAGCGAAAGCACGTGGCGCTAAGCGCGCGTTGATGCTGCCGGTGAGTGTTCCGTCTCATTGCGCATTGATGCATCCGGCGGCGGCGCGCTTAAAATCTCGCTTAGAACAAATAATGTTTAACGAGCCGGCCATTCCGGTGCTGCATAATGCGGACGTCGTGGCGTACACTGATGGCGCACGCATGCGTGACGCGTTGGTACGTCAGCTTTATAGTCCTGTGCGATGGGTGGACACGGTTCAAGCGGCGGCTAAGGGTGGTGTACGCCAATTGATTGAATGCGGTCCAGGGAAGGTGTTGGCTGGGCTGAACAAGCGGATTGAGCGCGACATGGACGTGTTTCCCATGTTCGACGCGGAAACGGTTGGTAAAGCCCTCACTGCGGTTAAAGGAGAATAACGTGATTGTTGCCAATGATGTAGCCTTTGTCACCGGCGCAAGCCGAGGCATCGGGCGGGCGATTGCTTTGGAGTTGGGTAAGCACGGTGCGACAGTATATGGCACGGCGACAACCGCAGAAGGCGCGGAAGCCATCAGTGCCTATCTAGAGGCGGCGGGCATTAAGGGTGCGGGCAAAGTGTTGGACGTGACGAATAGTGCGTCGGTGGATGCGGCGGTTGCCGACGTCACTAAGGAAGCGGGCGCCCCTACGATTGTGGTCAATAACGCGGGAATTACGCGCGACAATTTGTTGTTACGCATGGGCGCAGACGAGTGGGACGAGGTGATTAACACCAATCTGACTTCAGTCTTTCGCGTATCCAAAGCGTGTCTGCGCGGAATGCTGAAAGCGCGGCGCGGACGGATTATTACGATTTCGTCAGTCGTGGGCGCTATGGGTAACGCGGGCCAAGCCAACTATGCGGCAGCTAAAGCAGGCATCGTCGGCTTTTCCAAGGCGCTTGCGCGTGAAGTCGCTCCGCGTGGCATCACGGTAAACGTGGTGGCGCCGGGATTCATTGATACGGACATGACGCGAGCCTTGCCCGAGGAGCATAGGGATAACTTATTGCGCCAAATTCCGTTGAACCGTCTCGGTCGTGTTGAGGATATAGCCGCGACGGTTGCGTTTCTGGCGTCGCCGGGTGCAGCCTATATCACGGGCGAAACCTTACACGTCAACGGTGGTATGTACATGGTCTGAGTGAGGCTGTGGAGCACTGAACAAGTGCTCAGAATAGCGTGTTGAGTGGTCTAAGTTTGAATTGTATTCGTGGTAATTGCTGGAGTTTTTAATTGCCGACTAGCGTCGGTAGGGTCTTTCCAATACAATACCGCGAAATTGTTAAACCGAATGCGAGTGGAGAGGAGCTGGTTACAATGAGTAGCGTCGAAGAGAGAGTCAAAAAGGTAGTCGTCGAACAACTCGGCGTGAAAGAAGAAGAAGTCACCAAAGAAGCGTCGTTCGTTGATGATTTGGGCGCTGATTCTCTGGATACCGTCGAATTAGTGATGGCACTCGAAGAAGAATTCGAACTGGAAATTCCAGACGAAGATGCGGAAAAAATCACCACTGTGCAGCAGGCTGTTGATTACATCAACGCCAACAGCAAGTAGGCGCATTGGGTCCATTTGAACTGATTTGCTAAGGCCGTTACCCGCATGGGTGGCGGCCTTTTGATTTTGTGAAGTAAGGGGACATCGTTGAGCAAACGGCGTGTGGTTATCACTGGCTTGGGCGTGATTTCGCCTGTGGGGAACACAGTGGCTGAGGCGTGGGCCAATATATTGGCTGGCCGAAGCGGAATTGGTCCCATTACGCATTTTGACGTGTCGCCATTCTCAGTCCGCTTTGGCGGATCGGTGCGGGGCTTTGAGGTGACGAATTACATTCACCCCAAAGAAGCCAAGAAAATGGACCCGTTCGTTCACTACGGCATTGCGGCAGGTAAGGAAGCGATTGCTGACTCCGGCATTGAAGTGACGGAAGCCAATGCGGAGCGAATCGGCGTGGCCATTGGCTCGGGCATCGGTGGCCTACTCGGCATCGAAAAAGGGCACCAGAATTACCTTGATGGTGGCCCGCGCAAGATTTCCCCGTTCTTTGTGCCTAGCAATATTATCAATATGATTTCCGGCAATCTTTCCATTATGTATGGAATGAAAGGGCCGAACTTCGCCATCGTCACGGCGTGTACGACAGGTACCCATAACATTGGTGAGTCGGCGCGCATTATTGAGCGTGGTGATGCCGATGTGATGGTGGCGGGCGGTGCCGAAATGGCCACCTCACCCACGGGCTTAGGTGGCTTTGCGGCGGCGCGTGCGCTGTCCACCCGCAATGATGATCCTTTAACGGCAAGTCGACCTTGGGATCGCGAGCGTGATGGCTTTGTGCTGAGCGATGGCGCGGGCGTGGTGGTGCTGGAAGAATATGAGCATGCCAAACGGCGTGGGGCTAAAATCTATGCGGAAGTGACTGGTTTTGGCATGAGTGCGGATGCATATCACATGACCTCGCCATCCGAGCTGGGTGAAGGCGCGCAACGTTGTATGTGCAATGCGCTCCGCGATGCAGGCATTTCTCATGAGGCGGTTGATTATATCAATGCCCATGGAACGTCGACTCCGGCGGGCGACGTGGCAGAAACGGATGCGGTGAAGGGCGTTTTCGGTGCGCATGCGCATAGCGTGGCCATGAGTTCGACGAAGTCGATGACGGGTCATATGCTCGGTGCGGCGGGCGGCATCGAAGCGGTGTTTAGTGTATTGTCGATTCGCGATCAAGTCGCGCCGCCGACCATTAATCTTGTTAACTCAGATCCTGCCTGCGATTTAGATTATGTGCCTAATGTGGCGCGGCAGATGAAAATTGATACCGTGCTGTCGAACTCGTTTGGGTTTGGTGGAACGAATGGGTCCTTGGTTTTCGCCAAAGTCTAATTCGGACGACTCGCGATTCTGTAGGCAGGTCTGCGCCCTGGGCGGACCTGCCTTTAACCCTCCAACCGTCGGTGACCAATGTGAACGACTCGTTTATCGTTCGTGATCTTGGTTTTGCTATCGACCTTCTGCGTATCCACGCGGCGTTTCCTGCGCGTTACCCTTTTTTGCTTGAAAGCGTAGCGCGTGGTGCAGATGCCGGTCGCTGGGACATTTTGTTCGCGTTTCCGGGGCAATCTCTAACGCTAGATACGGATGGTCACTTAAATCGCGATGGTCTGCGTTGCACCGATACTGATTTCTTGAACGAATTGGACGCGTGGCAGACTGAGGAATCTTGCGCTGAAACGGGGTCGGAGTTGCCTTTTCGCGGGGGGTGGTTCGTTTTTCTGGCGTATGAGTTTGTTGCGCAAATTGAGCCTCGGGTAAAGCTGCCGAATTCGCCAGCCTCGGCGGTACTGCCGCGCGCGCTGGCTGTGCGCGTGCCTGCTGCGTTTGTGTTTGATCATCAAACAGGCCGCGTTTTGGCGGTGCTTGAAGCGGAGTATGCCCACCTTTTAGAGGCTATGCGTGCCGATATTGCGGCTGTGATGGTCACACCTTGGCGTTTGC
>JANOTC010000066.1:0-2761 GCA_031416175.1 Gammaproteobacteria bacterium | reverse complement strand
CAAAGAACCCACCAATGTGGGTAGCAAACAGTTCACGAACGAAAAGCGGACCATCCAGTCCATGCACCATCAACCAAGGCACAAACTGCGAATAGGGAAGGACGAAACCCAATACGCAAAGTACAAGGAATAAGGTTCGCGTGTTCCTGACTTCGCGCAGTAGAATTTTTCATGATCCTTTGGAATACCAAGCGGTTCAAGGTTGTTTATGATTGCCTTATATAATGTGCGCTTTGCATCCAACGACCGACCGGCGAAGGCATCAATGCTTACGTGAGTGTAAACCTCGGGCTGGCGCCTGTCAGGTGGGCACGCAAAACGGTGCGGTTCGTGAACGAGCAATCGAACATTCTTGTCACCAGGTAAGATTTTGAACGCTTCGCGCAAGGCAGCATGAACCGCTTCCATTAGAGCAATCTCCTGCACCTCGGTATACTGCTTTCTAACCTCAATTAGGACACTTGGCATAAACCTACCTATACAGAACGTGAGTCGGCGCGAGTGAAGCGGCAATCTGTTCATTGGCATGTTTCGTAGCACTTAGTCTTTTCCAGTTATTTCCACGTACGCCTCGCGAAGATAAAACCTACCTTCGTCGAACGGTTGCTTGAAGCTACCCTGAATTTCATGCCCTACCAATTCCGCTTCCCAATTAACAAGGAAACCTCTCTGGTCATTTGCCTCACCATCGCTACCCAATTGTTCGACGCCACGAAAAACAATTTTTTGTCCGGGAGCAGGAATTTTTACTATATCGCGAAATGCCAAGGGAAAGTTCACAAAGGCGATAAAGCGACAATCGAGTTGCGCCCTCGTTTCAATGATCGTTACGACCGACGGTGTTGAGAGCGCGCCATTTTTCGAAACGGTGTACCCAGTGAAAATTCTTACTTTTTCAATAGAGTTCGGCGTCGATTCAAACTCGGCAGCGCGCGCGTCGAGTGACGGCAGCAAAACGAAAAGAACCAATAGCAATTGCAACTTTCTCATAGGCAACTATCTCAATTAGTCTTGCGAATAAGGATAGCATGTGAGCGCCTTACTATAGTGATTTGAAGTGATCAAGTTGGGCGCTGCCCGACAGGAACAATGCGTTCTCTATGCGTGATTTATTGGTGGCCTCTTGCGGCCATGGCGCTCTTGGATTGGGCGAAAATAATACAATTTGCTCAGCCGGATAAGACGCACGCGCATGCTTGCGCCAAAAACGAATCGGCTTGGTACTTGCGAAAGGCGAATTTCACACCTATCCTTTTCCTCAGGAGACCGTGATGGGTATGCCTCATCTGGCTAAGTCATCCGAAAAAAATTCTAAAATCCGAACTGGATTCGCGCTGTACTGCCCGAGTACATGTTGCAAAGTGGGGAAGGGAATTTCAAGACAGTCGCATAGTCAGCGGTGGATGCGCACGCTGTTGCGCGTGCTATAGTTGGCGCGCAAAGGGCGCGTGCCGCATTGCTATGGCGATAACTATTCCGCTTTACCCCATTTCGCGCCCGTCTCTGGGTTTGTGTTCCGCCCATAAAATTAATTTGATGTTGTTGGTTTAGATATATTCGAGTTGAATAATCGCGCCGTATGTCGTGGGGAAGCAGTTGCGAGCGCCCGTTAATTGATCTTCTTCATTGGGAGTAATACGTGATGACGCACTTAATGTGTACACCATCGCTCGCGCGCAATTCTTTCTTATCGCGTTTGCACAGGCTTTCGACGTTTAGCCTAATAGGCTTATTCATGTTCTTCTTGCACGGGTGTGATGCAAGCTTGCCAAGCGCTGGCGCTTGGCCTTCCGATTCAGAACACTATGCGGTGAGTGCGACTTGGGACGAAGAGACGCAAACATTGAGTGTGAGTGGAAAGGCGTCCAGCAACGATGAAGGCGTCGAAATTCACGATGCAGACTCGAGTACACTGTTAGGCAAAGCCAATGTAAAAGACGACGGCACGTGGTCTGCAACAGCCACCACGAACGCCTGTGCCGTTCACGTTGCACTAGCGTCTGGAACCGTAACGGCGCAAGTTGTAGGCGCGCCCGCCAATTGCGCTGAAAGCGACTCAGTATCAGGTGGAATTTCGGCGCGTGCCTTGTTCAATAGCGAAGAAATGCTCGGAACCGCGAACCCGGAACCTTTGGCGATTGTACCCAATGGCCTAATCGCAAGCCCGCGAACCAATCCAACGATCGAAGTTGGCCAATCGGTCACCTTCTCATCAATTGTCTCCAGCACTCTATTGCCGCAACCTATCAGTTTCTTTTGGAATTTCGGCGGTGCGGCACCCAACACCAACGCGCAAAACCCAGGACCTGTCATTTTCGGTTCTCCGGGCATATACAGAGTGCAATTATTCACCACGGATGGCGCAGGTGCACAAGACCCAACGCCAGCAACACGCACGATCACGGTAATCGGAAATACGCCTACAGCGGCGGCGCCTGTCCCGCGAATTGTGCAGCCCACTAATGTCAATGGTGCTGTATTGTCGATCAACGTGGGAAGTGGGCTAGATTTTTCGGGCGTAGCCACGGATGCCGGAGGTAATACTAACTTTACGTATGAATGGGATTTTGCGGGTGTGATTCCGACCCAGTTTGGCTCGACGCCAGGCAGAGTTACTTTTTCTCAAATTGGCCGCTATGTTATTACGTTGAATGTCTACAATACAGTCGGTGTGCGCAGCATTGCACCTGCAACGGTGATCGTTGTGGTGGGTCTGACGGCGAATTCGAATCAGGCTCCCGACAGTACAATTGTTTCACCG
>JANOTC010000065.1:0-2219 GCA_031416175.1 Gammaproteobacteria bacterium | reverse complement strand
ACACCGGTTACGGATGCCGACGCGGCGCGCGAGTGGCTGGAGAATGTAGTGGCGGGGCGGATTGGGGACAGACTTCCATGCCGTTGACTCATACGTCAACGAAGCATATCCATCTACGGTGACCCAACTGCAGACCGTCGTGGAGCTCCCGGAATTCCTGCGCCGGGCCAAGGCGATCATGACCGAGGACGAGCGCGCCTCGCTGGTGGATTTCATCGCCGCCAACCCGGAGGCTGGCACTGCGCTCGGCGGCGGGCTGCGCAAGGTCCGCGTTGCAAGGACGGGCGGCGGAAAGAGTGGCGGCTACCGGACGATCTATGTGTTCGGCGGCATGCAAATGCCGCTCTTCCTCGTCACCGTGTTCGCTAAGAATGAGAAAGACAACCTGAGCAAGACCGAGCAGGCCGACCTCGTCGCCCTGAGCAAGGTCCTGATCGAACATTACGGAGAAACGCCATGAACGCCCTATCGTCCGAAGCCTATGAAGGCATCCGGCAAGGTTTGCTCGAAGCCATCGACTTCGCCCAGGGCAAGCCGACCGGCGCGCGCGTTCATCACGTCGAGGTGCCCGAAGCCAACGTCGCCGCGATCCGCGCCAGCACCGGCCTCTCGCAAGCCGCCTTCGCCCGCAGCATCGGCGTGGCGAAGGGGACGTTGCTCAATTGGGAGCATGGGCGGCGCAGGCCGACCGGCCCGGCACAGGTGCTGCTGGCCATGATCGCGAAGCGGCCAGCGCTGGTGCGCGAGATGCTGCGGTAAACGCCTGAAATCTAAGTCTACAGCGACGATCCGCGCCAAGACCCGGCTCAGCCAGGCCGAGTCGCAGACGGGCCGTAGGCCCAACTGAGCCGACAAGCTGCGCGTCCCCGTTGCCACCGTGCGCGATTGGGAACAACACCGCCGCTCCCCCGACGCCCCGGCGCGGACGCTGCTGGGGATGGTCGATGCGGACCCGAAGGCGGCGCTGGCGTTGATTGAAGGGGCGGCGGGGTGAGCTTGGAGGCCTTGTCCCTTTCGTCCGCTCATCCTGAGCCTGTCGAAGGAAGAACGACGCTCGACCGCCACATCGCCGCGCAGGCCATTGCTCGCGACGCGAAGCTGATCTCGCGCAATGGGCGGGACCTTCGCCAAATCGACGGGTCGAAGCTAGAAGAGTGGGAGCCGTTCGAGCCCAAGCCCTGAAGCGAATAGGCATACGATCCCCTTGAATGCCCTTGTTATCGGCGATGCCCACACATTCCAGCCATCAATGGCTGTGGCGTCACGGGACCAAGCAACCGTCCTCAACAAGTCTTCTCAGAGCAGCTGTAACGGCCGTTCGTGGAAAACTGTCACGCTTGTGATCATTCCATGCCTCCAGCGCTGCCGACATTTCCGGTTGAGTAGTTATGCCCTCATTAACTGCTAGAAAATGGACACTTGATAACAACTCCATTCCATACGGACTTTCATATCCCTCAACCAACAGAGAGATCTTCTGCACAAGCGGACCAACATCAGCGCCCGTCGCTTTCAAGAGGTCATCCGATGCTGCAAAAGTTGCCTGCGTTACAATAACCTGTCGATCCGCGCCTACGTAGCCTGAAATGTACCGCTTTCCCTCCATTACGCCAAAAATATTATGAAGATGCTCCGAATAAGGTCCGTACTCAGCTTTTGAAAATTTTAGTCCAAAATCGAACCCCAAGACCTGCATGAAGTAGACAAGTTTCTGTGCAGTCAGCCTTGTAAAGTATCCTCCAAAATATTTTTCAAGGTGACCAAAAACAACCATCATGGTTGCACGGTGAACAGTTAGATCTTTAGGAACATTAACCTGCTCAGGCGGATGAACAATATCTGCAGAAGGAGCATAAATCACGATCTTCACATCGTCTAGATGCGAAAGCCTTTCCTCAATTAGCGGACGAACGTCGTTCCAATCGAGGCCCCCATTTCCACAGCCCAATGGAGGCATGACTATTGATTTAATACCGAGATCACGCACTTGCTTTGCAAGGTCTTCAAGCCCAACTTTGACGTACTCGATCTTAGACTTCGCTTTCCAATGTTGTTTGGTGGGAAAGTTTATCAGAAACTTCCGATCCTCTGATCCCAAGAGATCGCCCGTCTCAAAAATAAACACCTTTCCCGGGCGAAGCCTTTCAGCGTCGCAAAGTCGCTTATAGGCACGAAAGTTATCGGGCCACCGTCGCTTGAACTCAAGCGCAACGCCTTTA
>JANOTC010000064.1:0-15996 GCA_031416175.1 Gammaproteobacteria bacterium | reverse complement strand
GTGCAATTGCGCGAAGTCATACTGTCCGGTGCAGAAGAAGCATTGCGCGACGGCCTAGCGGATTTAGTAATCGGTGCGTGGGTGCCGCAGGGTTTCTTGGGCGACCATCTCATGGAGACAGAATTCGTCGCCGTTGCCCATCCCAATCACGCCTTACATCAGCTCGGTCGCGAGCTAACCTCGGCCGATCTCGCTGGCCATGTGCAGGTCGTTATTCGCGATTCCGGCGTGTCTAAACCCGTTGATTTTGGCTGGCTGGGTGCAGAGCAGCGTTGGTCCGTCACCCGCATCGAAACCGCCGTTGCCACCATCGCCAATGGCTTAGGCTTTGGCTGGCTTCCCCATCATCAAATTGAAGGTAAGCTTGCCGACCTAACACTTAAAACGCTGCCGTTACGTGAAGGCGGAAGCTACGGTGCGCCACTCTACTTAATATTTGCGCAACCCAATAACGTGGGTCCCGCCGCTACAAAGTTGGCCGAGTTGTTCCGCGAGCACGCGTTGCGATGCAAGACGCGCTATGGCTTAAAGGTCAAAGAAACCTAAATTTAGCCGTTTTACGCGGACTTTTTCACGCTTTCGAAATTACGACCTAAGTCTCCCAGCAAGCCAATTAATTTCGCGCTCAACGCATCCATGTCAACAAATTTGCGCAAGGCTTCGTCCTTACGTCCAGAATTAATTAGCCGTGCTATTTCCCGACCCAACTCATGCACTTGTGCGTGCGGATGCTCCATGTCGACAAACGCCCGCTGCGAACCAAAGCGCTCCTTACCTTTCGAGTAATACCATTTGCCTAATCGACATTGTGTATGATCTTTTAATTCGCCTTCGCCGAGGGTACGGTAGCCATACATCATTTCTGCCAATTTTACCTTCCACATTAAATGGTCGGCTTTAGCCACTTCTAACAGGAGCGAGTCTTGGCCCAACTCCGCAAAACCGTCAAATTGTGCATGCAGCCGACTGGTTAGACCACGCGCATGCTCCGCACCTGCACGCGAACGCTTCGCCTCTGTTTGCATGGAGGCACTCACCTCACCCAACTTAACTAACATTTCTTCCGCCAAATGGCGCTGATCACCCGCCATACTGGAAATCTGCGTAACTCGCCCCATCACGTCTTGTACGCCACTGGCGTTATTACCCAGCATCATGGCCACTTCTTCAATGGAGTTAACGCTGCGCTCTAGCCGTCCCATGCCTTGCTCGACAGACTTACCCACTTGCGACGAAAGCTCGTTCATAGTCTGCGTCACGTGGCTGATTTCACCGGTCGCTTCAGCCGTTTTCCGCGCTAACTTTTTCACTTCATCAGCCACTACCGCAAAGCCACGCCCAGCTTCGCCAGCACGTGCCGCTTCAATCGCCGCATTGAGCGCCAATAAATTCGTTTGCTCAGCAATATCGCGCACAGTGGATGTTAGATTATTAATTTCACCCGCGAAACCGACAAACTTTTGCACCCCGGCGGCCATTTCTTTCACCGCGACTTCAAGCTGGTCAATGTCGCCGACCAATCCCGCAATCGCCTCGTTTCCGGCAGAACTGCTACGCGAATTCTCGGCAGATCGGGCCGCCGCCATTTCCGCATTTTGCGCGACTTCTCCCGCCGATGAAGCCAACTTACCAAACGCTGACGCAACCAATTCCGCGTTTCGCGTCATTTGATCCATATCTTGCGACGCTTCAGCGCTTTTCAGCAAGATTTGCACGGACTCTCCGAGGCTAGCCACTCCCGCAATGGCCGATGCATGCAAAGCCGCATCCGCCGCTGCAAACGCAGTTAATGCCTTAGACAAGGCCACAGCCGCTGACGGGTGCGCCGTTTTCAGGCGGGCCAACTCCTCGATATTGCCCGACACAGCCGCGTCCAACATCGCCACAACCTGCTTTCTACGCAACAGGGATTCTGTAAGTATGCCCATGGATTGACATTTTCCTCGCCGATTGAGTTCTACCAAGGCTTTTCAAAAAACCACGCAAGGGTGTCGTCAGCTTGAGCCAAACACTTGAACAATATTGAATAAAATTAGGTGAAGGAAAGCGCCGATGGGAACCACCGGCGCATAACAACGCGGCGCGCGGTTTATTCCGCGACCACCAAACGGAGGGAGTCCAACCGAACCGTCGCTTGCTGTATGTGTTTTAGCAAGCCGCGACCCTGCTGTTTAAGGAAAGTGACTTCGTCTTCACGCACATTGGAATTCACTGCACGCAAGGCCGTCAAGCGTTTAACTTCGTTGCCCAGTTCATCTGCTACCATTTTGCTACTGACACGCAGCACGTCTGGCAAGCGTTTCTTGGCCTGCGCCTCGCAATTCTCGACCATGCGCCGCACCAATTTCTGCTCGCCCCGCAACCATTGGCTTGCCACGGCCGACTCCACGGGCTGCGCTTTCGAACTGAGCCATTCGGCCGACCATAAGTCAGTGCGATCTCGCAACACTTGATCTACCACCACGCGCACGGGCGTCGATGGCAAGAAGCGGTCGATCTGCAAATGCCGCGGTCCGCCGGCTTCGATGACAAATAGGGCTTCGAGCAACACCATGCCCGCTGGAAACCCCGCATCACGCACGCGTACCACGGTCGCATTTCCGGCTTCGCCGCCTAACAGCAAGTCGAATACACCGCGCACCATCGGGTGCTCCCAGGTGAGGAACTGCATGTCCTCATGCGCCAATGCAGTTGCTCGATCAAACGTCACCGTTACGCCATCTTCAGTGACGCCCGGAAAACTTGCTGTTAACAAGTGCGGCCCCGCGACCAAGATAACCGCGTTTTCAGAATGATCTTCAACATCCACCCCAAACACGCCGAAAACACGCTCCATGAACGTGTGAATATTCGGGTCAGCGTCTACTTCCGAAATCTCCGCGCTCAGTGCCGCCGCAGGCTCAGTTTTGCACGAATGCAATTCCAATAAGCGATCCCGTCCCTCTTGCAGATCATGAATCAAGGCGCCATAACGTGCCTGCGTAGTCGCGACCAATTCATCCAAGCCTTCATTACTCGCGAGCACTTCGCCCAGGGTTCGTTGCAGCTCGCGAAACACAGCTTGACCAGCTGGACTGGTCTTCTCAAACGCATTCATGCCTTCTTGATACCAGCGAAACGCAATTTCTTGCGCCGTGCCTTGCAAATAGGGCACATGAATCTCAACCACTTGCTTTTGGCCAATTCGATCCACACGACCGATTCGTTGCTCTAATAAGTCCGGATTCAGCGGTAAATCAAACAACACTAAGTGATGCAAAAATTGGAAATTTCGACCTTCACTGCCAATTTCCGACGAAATCAGCAATTGCGCTGCATTTTCAGACGCCGCGAAATAAGCCGCCGCGCGATCACGCTCAACGATACTCAAACCCTCGTGAAACACCGCCGCACGCGTTCCGAACAAAGTGCGCAAGCCGAGTTCAAGATTCAAAGCAGTGACCGCATTCGCGCAAATCACTAACACCTTTTCCGGTGCAAGCTCTTTAAGCTTCGCACCCAACCATGGTACGCGCGGATCGACTGTCCACCATGATTGCGCATTTTCCTCTTCGAGCGCGCCAGCGTGCGCCAGTTCAGGAAAGAGCAATGCTGACGGATACGCCCAACCGTATTCGCTGCCCATACGCTTTTGCAATGCCGTGTCGGTTTTGATCTGCTGCAAAGCGGCTACATAGGACGCAGGCGCAGGCAAAGGCCAGGCATTCAGGTGTCGAACGGAAAAACCGGGCACCGTCGCGCGCGTATTGCGGAAAAACACCCGCCCCGTGCCGTGCCGATCTAACAGCATTTCGATCAAATGACGCCGCGCTGTGGTCTTTTCCTTAACATCCGCCTTGGCACTGCACATCACTGCCACCGACTCGGCAGCGGCATCAACGCCTAATGCTTGCACCAACAGCTCACCGGCCTGGGGTGCTAATATGTCGGCATCTAACAGCTCTTGAACACCCCGAGCAACCGGCTCGTAATGCGTTTCTTCTTCTACAAACGCCGCGAAATCATAAAATCGGCCTGGATCAAGTAAGCGCAGGCGCGCAAAATGTGCCGCTCGCCCAAACTGTTCTGGCGTTGCCGTAAGCAATAACAAGCCACGTGTTTTAGCGGAGAGACCCTCCACTAACGCGTATTCGTCGCTAACACGTTTGACCGACCACTCCAAACGGTGCGCTTCGTCGACGACTAATAAGTCCCAGCGTCCATCCAACGCATGCTTGGCGGCGGTTGGATCATTCACCAACAACTCTAAGCTGGTCAAAATCAATTGCTCGGTATAGAAAGGGTTGTCTTTGCTACCGCCCAATTCTAAGGATTCAAGAAACTCTTCATCGACCAACGAAAACGGCAAGTTGAAGCGCCGCCGCATTTCCACTAACCATTGATGTTGCAACGCTTCCGGCACTACCACCAACACACGCTGCGCGCGATCAGTCAGAAGTTGCTGATGAATAATCAGCCCCGCTTCGATGGTTTTGCCCAAGCCCACTTCGTCTGCCAACAGTACCCGGGGCGCGTAACGCGAACCCACTTCTTTGGCAATATAAAGCTGATGCGGCATCAAGGTGACGCGCGGCCCTAACAGCCCACGCACCGGCGAACCCAATAATTTATGGTGGTAACTCAGCGCTTCGTGCCGCAAAGCGAACCACGAGGCTGGGTCTACTTGACCCGCCAATAGGCGTTCGCGCGGCTTATTGAGTTTGATGAAATTGCTTAACGCGCCTTCTGCCAACGCGGCCGGATTACCGTCTTCACGTAACCCGTGGTAAGTAAACAAACCTTCAGCGTCACTAACCTGTTCAACCAGTAAAATCCAACCTTCGTGACTTTCCACGTTGTCGCCAGAACCAAACCGCACACGCGACAATGGCGCTGTGGCCTTGGCATAAACGCGTGTTTCCCCGCTGCCGAGAAATACCATTGTTACCGTGCGCACGTCTGTCCGTAGCACCGTCCCCAATCCGAGATCCAACTCGGCGTCGCTAATCCAACGCTGCCCCGGTAGAAACGTCTGCAAAACTGCCCCCAATTGACCACCCATGATAATGGCCGCCATGTTAGTGCAAAAGCGCCTGGGGCGCCACTACAGCGCCAGCCAATGAGCACAAGACCAAGTGTAACTCGCCAATTCGTTGACTCTCCTCTACCCTGCATTGAAATAAATTTGCACACTTACCTCTGCTATGAACCAGTATAGAACTGAATTTTCGGTTAGTTGGTATATTAAAGCCTGACGCCCTCATAGGCTCGGAAGTCTGCCGCTTGGCGCATCGCCCCACTCCACTTTTACGGCGGGAGTATCTCATTGATCCGCCCGGTGTCTTTAGGCAAGTGCCAAGACACCAAAAACGTCGCGATCAATACAAACACGGCCAGCCCAATCAGTGCGGGTACAGGTGCAACGCCTTGCGCCGCAGCCAACGTGTATAAACCCGTGGCCGCCAACATCGCCAAATTTTCAAAGAAATTCTGAACGGCGACCGCTCCCCCTGCACCAATGCTCCTATGACCCACTTCTTGCAACACGGCGTTAATAGGTACCACAAACAAACCGCCCGCGATTCCAGCTAAAAATAGAACGATGCGTGCGCCGAGTAGGCTATCAACCATACTCAACGCCAACACCAGCACACCTAGTGCATACGCCGCCAAGCGGGCACGACGTAAGTAGGCAATTGGAATGACACGTGCCGCAAACATTGCCCCAACGGCGATTCCCAGCGCAAGAAACATTGAGAGCTGCGCAATATCGGAAGTGTGCGTCATCATCAACACAATCGGCGCCCACGCCACTAAAATAACGCGCAACACAACGGACGCTGCCCAAAAAAGGCTAACACCCAACGTAGAAAATCGTGCCCGTGGCGTTGACAATAAGCTGCGTACCATTTTCGCGAAATGCGGCAAGGCCGGACCGGGATTCGGTTTTCCCGCAGGCAAACGTGTAATCCACAGCGCAGTCAGCGCCGATGTAACATACAGCGCGACAACGACGCCGAGTGCTAACACAATCGAACGTTCCGACAAGAGCGCACCGACCAGCATACCAACCAAAATGGCCAGAATAGTGGAACCTTCGACCCACCCGTTCGCTTTTACCAACTGACCTTCCTCCACCAACTCAGGAAGAATGCCGTATTTGGCCGGACTGTACATAGCCGCACCCAGCCCGACCACACCGTAAGCTAACAACGGATCTATTCCAAACATTAACAACGCCGCACCTACGCCTTTGACGATATTGGCTGTCGTCAAAACTTGCGCTTTGGGTCGCCCGTCCGCATACGGCCCCACCCAGGGCGCAAGCAACACAAAAGCCACCAGAAAAGACGCTTGTAACGCGGGCACATACCACGTCGGCGCCTGCCCGGCTTGATTGACCATGGTGATCGCCGTGAACAAAATGGCATTGTCCGCAAACGCCGTCAGGAACTGCGCCACTAACACCAAATAAACATCGCGCTTCATTGACCGAACTCCGCGCTAGCCAACGCTTGCGCACCGGAGTAGTCCGTCTTTCCCGTACCCAACAAGGGCACTTGCTTTACGCACACTATTTTTTTCGGCACGCTCAATTCGCCTATTCCATCGCGCCGGGCCTGTTCCAGCAAGGCGCTACGCAGTGCGTCGACTTGCGTGGTAAGCAACACCAGTTGTTCGCCCTTTTGTGCATCGGCAATCGTCACCACAGCATGTTGCGCAGCAGGCCACACCTTGCTCGCCAAGGACTCCACCGCCGTGAGTGAAACCATTTCCCCGCCAATTTTGGCGAACCGTTTAGCCCGCCCTTTTATCGTAATAAATCCGTCCGCGTCGATATCAACAATATCACCCGTGTCATACCAGCCAAGGCCATGCTCAGTTTGCGGCGGCACCAGAACCCCCGGTTCGTTGGCGAGGAAATAACCTAACATTACATTGGGACCCTTCACGTACAAACGGCCCCCGCCGTTCACACCTGGCACAGGTTCGAGACGATATTCCATGGCGGGCATCAGCCGACCGACCGTCCCTGGCTTATTATTCATGGCATTATTGGATGCCAAAACAGGGCTAGTTTCGGTGGCGCCATAACCTTCAAATATGCGCACACCGAAACGGTCCTCCCACATCCGCCGCGTTTCATCTTTCAATTTCTCCGCCCCGGCAAACACGTATCGAACGGAGTAAAAATCGTAGGGATGCGCAAAACGCGCGTAGCCCGCAAGAAATGTGTTAGTACCAAATAAGATGGTCGCGTTAATGTCGTAAGCTACCTCGGGCACCACCCGATAATGTAATGGCGAAGGGTAAAAGAACGTTTTAATCCCACTCACCAACGGCAATAATGTGCCTGCAGTTAAACCAAAAGAATGAAAAAGCGGCAAGGCGTTTAAAATGATATCTTGCGCACTGAAATCCACGCGTGCCGCCTGTTGCTGAATATTGGCCAGCAAATTCGCATGCGACAACACAACGCCTTTCGGTGTTCCTTCCGAACCCGAGGTAAACAAAACCACCGCAGGTTCGTTCGGCGAAAAGTGAGCCTTATTCGTAAAATGGGAGCGTAAAAACGGCGTATGTAGCAGCGCGCTCAGCTTCTCAACCCAACCCACGCGCTTTGCCAAATCCTCCAAGAAAACCACTTCAACGTGCTCCGCCAACACCGCCACGCTCTTGTCCAACTTGGCCGTTTGCACAAAGCGCCGCGAGGTAATCACACGGCGAATTTTCGCCGTGGCACAGGCGGACACCATGCCGCTCGCGCCCACTGTGTAATTGAGCATCGCAGGAACGCGACCAATGGAATGCAAGCCGAGCAAAGTAGCCACCGTGGTGACCATATTGGGCAACAACACACCCACATACTCGCGCGACTGCGTGCCAGGCTCGAACAACTTCCCTAGCACGAACACTTTTCTCAGCAATTGCGTATACGTGCCGGGGTCACGCTGCACGTCTTCCACCACACTGTGTTTGCCACCGTGAATATCACGCGCATCCAATACGCGGTCTAACAACGTACTTTGATAATTGCTGGTAACAAACATCATTTCCGTCATTAAATCGGATAACACGGCACCCACTTGGTTACGCCGTTCACGCGCCGACAGGGTTTTATCCACTTGAAATTGACGCGGTGGCAACAGCGTTAGCGTAATTTTTGGAAACCAGCGCAGGCGCACCCGCCCCTTAAGCCGAGAAAACGGCGTGTACTGCGCGCCTTCAATACGAATCGGCAATACCATCGCCTCCGAACGCTCGGCAATCAAGCCTGGTCCCTGATAAATTTTCATCAGCGCGCCCGTGCGCGTTAAGCGTCCTTCTGGAAAAATGACCGCCTTGCGATCACCCTTTAAATATTTAATTAATGATTTCGTCGACAAGGGGTTTAACGGATTCATCGGAAATAAATCAACAAACAAGCGCGCTAGTCGGCCATACCAACGTTGCGCATGCTGCGTGTCAATCGCAAAGGTAAGGCGATCCGGAAGAAATAGCGACAAAAGCAGCGCATCAAGAAATGAAGTGTGATTAGCGACGATTAGAACGCGCGGCCCCGCGTTAGCGAAGTGCTCCAAACCGTTCACTTCCACTTTGTACAAGAACCGCAATAAGGCCGCCAACATAACACGCAATAGATGATACATATTCTTCCCCCCTTTTTATTTTCGCTTCGTTACTAAACCACGTAGAAAATTATCGACCAGGGTGTCCGTTAAACTCTGCACCGACTTCACCCCCGTCAGTTCCAATTTCTCAGAAATAGCCAAACTGCACACCCCATGCACACCACACCACAACGCACGCGCTGCGTTTGCAGCTTGGCGTGAGGCTCGCACACCCATCAACGCATTCAATTGAATTTCCACGAGATCAAACATACGCTGAATTTTCACCTGATAGTCGCTGGGCAATGGCCGTTTATCAGTCAAAACATGTTCAAACACAAGCTGCCAACGCTTGCGATGCGCCATTGCATACTCGACATAACCATGTGTCATCGCCTCGATGCAGGCTTGCGGCTCAGTACACCCTTTTGAACTTTGTTTTAGGTTTTCATAAAGCCGGTCGAGGGTGCGTCCGTTAATCTGGAGAATAAGATCATCCAGGTTTTCGAAAACTAAATAGAGTGTGCCAACTGTATAGCCAATTTCAGTCGCGACTTTTCGCGTGCTCAGCCCACCTGCCCCGTGCGACTCCAAGAGGCGCTCGGCGGCCTGCAAAGCCATGTCATGGATCTCGTCCCGACTGTGATCACTGCGTCGCGCCACTATTTACCCCCAGAACTATTGAACACCGTTCAGTTATTGGGTATATTAATTGAACAGTGTTCACAAAACAAGCAAGAGTTTACACCCACGTGGGTGAACCCAAGCATGCGATCATTTTGGCACCCCATGCAACGCGCGCAATTCTCGTTTTACCTCAATGCGGCCTGCGCCAATAAAGATGGCAGCGTCGACGAGCAGGTTGTTGCACGTTTACGCTTACTATTAAGCGAGTTTCCGGTGGGGGCAAAATCTATAGTGGGACGCGGGAAATAACGGGTGACGTTGGATGCGCGACGTGTTTGGGAGAGGGATTAACGACCAGGGACAAGCTTGTCACGATTTCGCACATACAAGGTTTTCACCACCGACGCCACGACCTCGCCAGATTCGTTCTTCACTTCGACTGTTTTATCGAAAACGAATTTTCCAAGCTCATCGGCTTTATCTTTGATCGCCTGAATTTCAGATTCGCTGAGAACAAAATGCGTACTCAACATACCGCGCCCCGGCTTCTTGAAGTCGATGATTGCCGCTTTGTCCCACACGATGTATCGCGGACCCAAATTATTGATGAGCATCATCATGTAAAACGGATCGGTCATCGCGTACATCGATCCGCCGAAATGCGTGCCCACGTAGTTTTTGTTAAACCAACGCAAGTTCAATTGCACCCTAATTTCGCGATAATCCGGGCTAACATAGGCAATCTTGATTCCCGCACCGCGAAATGGTGACCAAAAATTGGCGACCACACGCAACACACTCGCAGGAATTCGGTGGGCGCTCTTTCTTAGCAACTGCGCAAGCATGGCGGCGTCCTGATAGTGTGAGAGGGTCGCGAAACTAGAGCCGGTGTTGTGGCAAGAACGAACCTTCGGCAATTTCATTTTTATCGTGCATGCACATCGCCTGGTTCTCAAAAATTTTGCGTAAATGAATTTACCAATTGGATACTTTGTATCACGCTTCGGAAGGTCGACTCAACCGCCCGCAATCAAGATCGTCCCGCTGCCCGTCTCATCACGCCGCCTCATGCTGCCGATCCCCATACTTCTCCGCAATATCCCGAAACTCATCTTCAATCGCATCCATAGCTGCCACCACATCCGGATCAAAATGCTTGCCGCGCCCTTCTCGAATGATTTCCATCGCCTTTTCGTGCGAGAACGCTGGCTTATACACACGTTTAGAAATCAACGCGTCATACACATCGGCTAACGCCATCAAGCGGCCGGAGATTGGAATCGCATCGCCGCGCAATCCATATGGATAGCCGCTACCGTCCCACTTTTCATGATGCGTTAGCGAAATTTCCCGTGCATACCGTAAAAACGAGTTCGACCCCAATTGATCCTCGGTTATTTTCAGCGCGTCGGAGCCAATCTTTGCGTGTCCTTTCATGATCACGAATTCTTCGTCTGTGAGCTTGCCGGGTTTTAGCAAAATGGCGTCGGGGATGCCTACTTTGCCTATGTCGTGAAGGGGTGCCGATTTATAAATCAAGTCAATGTTTGCATCACTCAACTCAGCCGAAAAACGCGGGTGATGGCGTAAATGCACAGCCAATGCACGGACATAACGTTGTGTGCGCAAAATATGTGCGCCGGTTTCGTTGTCGCGGGTTTCAGCCAGCGAGGCCAAGGTTAGAATAGTCACATCACGCGTTCGATTAAGTTCATCTGTGCGTTCGCGAATGCGTTTAATCATCTCATTGGTGTGCGTGGCCATAATGCCGAATTCATCGTTGCTACTAATGGGCACGCGTGAGTCATAAACGCCTGCGGTCACCCGTGCTAACACGCTATTTTCCAGACCGAGAAACATTTTCAGGTTACGCGAAAACGACAAAATAATATTTATGGTTTCGGGCAAGGCGACGAGTAAGGCAAAACCAAACTCCTTAAGAATTGAAATACGCGCGTCGCTGATCGGCGTATCTGCACCCAGTTTCACTAACCAGTCCAAATCCTTAATAACGAGCAAAGAAAAAACGCCAAACAAGAGAAAAACACAGGCGCCCGCCGAATAGGCCATCTTTGACGAAAGCGGAAAAAAGTCGCCCGAGGCCGTCAATAGCAACCCCTCGGCTTCCACTTTGCACGCAATGGCACGCTCGCGCTCCAACGCCAAATCAGCGCTAGCAAAGAAACCCATCGCTGCAATTCCGACCAACACTTTAAAGCCGCTAGTCAGTGGAAAATCGTTGACTACCATGTTGTACACGCTAAGCAACAAACCCGCACCGAGTAAAAGACTGAATTCAACGACGAAAACACGCCATGCCTGGCCGGTTAAAACAGATGAATCGACAGCGAGCCCCAGAACGAATTTACGCGCCAAAAAGGTAAGCAATAACAAGCTGTCTATCGTTGCAAACACCTCGACGGTACTCTGCTCCTCAATAAACGGGCAAACCTGGGTCCCATAAATGGGAATGATCACCATTAGCGCTAAATAATGCAGCGTCGCTCGCATACCTGAAACCTAGAATTAGGGCGTTGCAACACTATCGCCACAAAGGCTCAAATCTTGAACAGCCCACCCACCAAACCACGTGTTCCGCACTCGAAATTTTATTTCTATGTAACCTAGCCAACGGTTACCCTTCTGCTAGGCTTATCAATACCTCTGACCCCCCCTCGGACACGCACGTTGGCAACGAAAGGAGTGTTCGCCTAACGCGTCGTCCCAACCACGAATTACCCAGCCCAAATGATCCCCACCGACAAGGAGTCTAGCCGTGAGCACCCGTCTCGATACTTCCAGTACCACGAAAACACGTCGCCCCACCGTTACAGCCAAAACAATCGCGAAATCTGCGCAACCGAACGTAGCCATCACTCAGGAACATATACCAATTTCACATTGGCCGTTATTATGCCAACGCCAAAGACGGCAGCGATGCACGCAACAACCGTGTCGGCAAGTTTCTCGACCTGCTCGATCGCATCGACTATTTGAAATCGCTCGGCATCAACGCCATCGAGCCTCTACCCATCGTCGAATTTCAAGGCCCGTACAGCTTAGGCTATAACGGTACGGATAATTTCTCCCCGGAAATGGACTATTCCGTCGAACCCACTGCATTCGCGCCTTATTTGGCGACAACCAACGCCTTGTTAGACGCCAATTTCTGATCGACAATACCAAAATGTTTTTGCAGGAATACCGTGTTGACGGTTTCCGTTATGACCAAAATACGGTTATTGATGATGACGGTGGCGCCGAAGGTTGGCCCTTCTTGCAAGATCTAACTAACACACTAAACGTTTTTTATGTACACGAGAATGATCGCATCATCGCGTGGCATCGTTGGTTAGAAGGTATGGGTTGTGATGTCGTAATGGTCGCTAGCCTAAACGAAGTGACTTTTAGCAGCTATCAACTCGGCATGCCGCAAGGCGGCGAGTGGCGCGAAGTTTTCAACAGCGACGTATATGACCATTACCCCAACCCGCAAACGGCAGGTAACGGCGGCATCCTTTTCGCCGGTGGCGCATCAATGCATGGCTTGCCGTGTTCAGCCACTGTCGTGATTCCAGCGAATAGCATCATGGTATTCGCACGCGGGTAAAACACCCTCTGAAAATACAAAAGCCGGAGAGAGAGGCACGAAAGTCGCCTCTTTCTCCGGCTTAGCTACGGCCAATCTAGCGCACGTTACGCACTAAATTACCAAGGCCGGCGCGTTCCAATTCCTCGCACAACATGCCCCGAATTGACTTCGAGTCTTCCATTTGCAACGCGATATCCAACAAATCTCGCGCACGCTTAAACGTAAAGTTCCGCACCACCCATTTTATGCGCGGAATGGAGCTAGCACTCATGCTTAAGCTATCCAGCCCCATACCCACCAATAACACTACGGCGGCCGGATCACTGGCCATTTCGCCGCAAACACTCACTGGAATTTGATGTCTCGCCCCCGCACGTGCTACCTGTTGCACTGCTTGAATCACCGCCGGATGCAAACAATCATAAATACTCGCAACGCGTGAATTATTGCGATCAACAGCAAGAATATACTGCACCAAATCATTGGTACCAATCGACAAAAAATCCACGCGCTTGGCAATCACATGCGCCTGGTACACCGCCGATGGCACTTCCACCATCGCGCCGATACGTGGCATCTTGATGTCGCGTAGCCCTTCCTCAAGCAGTTCGTCGCGAGCGCGGCAAATTAACTCCAGAGACTCGTGCACTTCCGACACACCGGAAATCATCGGCAACAAAATACTCAAATTACCCAAGCCCCGACTCGCCCGCAACATGGCTCGAATTTGCGTTAGGAAAATATCGGGGTGGTCCAAGCTAACACGTATTCCGCGCCAGCCAAGGAACGGATTATCTTCTTTAATCGGAAAATAGGGCAGCGTCTTGTCGCCACCAATGTCTAATGTACGCAACACGACTGGGCGGCCGGGAAACGCCTCCAACACCTTACGGTAAATGCCAGTCTGTTCATCTTCGCCGGGAAAACGGTCGCGAATCATGAACGGGAATTCGGTGCGGTATAGCCCCACCCCTTCCGCGCCGCCATCCGCCGAGGAGGCGACGTCCGAAAGCAACCCTGCGTTCAAATAAAGCGGCGTGCGCACGCCATCGAGTGTGATAGCGGGCAGAGACTGTAACTCGGTGAGTTCCGCCGAAAGGCGCGCATCCTCGCTCATGATGCGCGCGTATTCGGCTGTTACCGTCGCTGTCGGATCGACGTAAACGTAACCTTGATAACCGTCAACCACCAGGTTGCAGCCGTCCAGTCGCGCAATCGGCAAATCACCCAAGCCCATAACAGTGGGAATGCCCATCGCCCGCGCCAAAATAGCCACGTGCGACGAACTCGATCCTTCCCCAGACACCACCGCGACGATACATTCGTGCGGAATCTCCGCTAACACCACGGCGCTGATATCTTCGCCGACGACGACTGTGCGATCAGGATAAATACGTGGGCCACGCGTTTTACTCTGAATATTCATCAATATCCGCCGACCCAACTCGCGGATATCTTGCGCCCGCTCACGCAAGTAATCGTCTTCTATACCAGCAAAAAACAAGGTTTGCTCACGCACCGTATCGCGCAACGCCGTCGACGCCCAAAACCCTTGATTAATGCGTTCGACCGTTTTACCGATCAAACTTTCACTCTGCAACATTAACAAATAGGCGTCGAATAGAGCTTGGTTTTCAATCGGCAGCGTCGCCACCCGCTCTTTCAAACGCTTAATTTCTTCGCGCGTGGCCTCTAACGCCGTATTGAATGCACGAATTTCGCCTTCAATATCGGTGGTCGTGCGTGTCGGCACCGCGTCAAGGTCGGCCGGGGGATAAATAACTAAGGCTGTTCCCTGCGCAACACCCGGAGACCCCGGTATGCCACGAAAGGGTTTATCACCGCCTAGCGTCCACGCTTTTAGCCGGCTAATACCGCCATTAGCTTCCGCATGAGCGATAGCGCCAGAAAGCTGCGCGGCAAGCGTCACCAGCAAGGTGACTTCGTCTTCCTCAAAACTGCGCCGCTCGCGCTGTTGCACCACCAATACGCCCAAACAAATACGGTGGTGAACAATGGGCACGCCGAGAAACCCGTGATAGGGTTCCTCTCCCGTCACCGGCAAATAGAGATAGCCTGGATGGTCTGGCGCGTTTTCAAGATTGAGCGGTTCGGAACGTTCGCATACTAAGCTAATTAAACCTTGGCCGGGACCGAGACGCACATTTCCCACCGCGTTCGGATTCAATCCGTCCGTGGCCATTAAAATGCGGGTCTGCGAAGCCGGATCAGACAAGTACACCGAACATACATCGGCACACATAACCGACTTCACCCGATGCACAATAAGATCCAGCGCCTCTTCAAGATTTTCGGCGGTAGCAACTTCCTGAACAATTCGGCGCAAGGTTTCGAGCAAGATATTTGGCTTTTTAACTGTCTAGGAAAAAGAAATGAAAATACTGAGGTCTCATAATAGGCACAATCTCACTATCCAACACGGACGGAATTGGCCACGCTAGAACCTCCCAATAAGTTCTCAAGCTCAGTCAATGCGCGCTGATACACAGCACGCTTAAATCCAACTACTTCGGTAACAGGGCGCCAATAATCCACCCACCGCCAGGCATCAAATTCTGGCGTGGCGCTACGACCAAGGTGAATTTCGCGCTCATCACCGCGCAAGCGCAATAGAAACCAGATTTGTTTTTGGCCGATGCACACCGGCCTACTGCCATAACGTACAAGGTGCCTAGGTAGATTGTAGTGCAACCAACCCTGTGTACAACCTGCAATTTCGACATGTTCAGGAGAAAGTCCTACTTCCTCCCATAATTCACGGAGCAAGGCCTGCTCAGGCGTTTCATCTTCCTGAATCCCACCCTGCGGAAATTGCCATGCTTCTTGACCAATGCGGCGCGCCCACAGCAGTTTCGAGTCTGCGTTGGACAAAATGATGCCTACATTGAGTCGGTAACCCTCTTCGTCGATCACGGTGGCGGCACGTCTAAGCAAAAACTTGGAACAATGCCCAATTCTTCCACAAAAGAGGCACCCGCAGCAAACACTCTAATTTTGAGGCATTACAGCCAATGGGGCTAAGGGCATTGACTGGATGGCATCGCAACAACAAAGGGTAGTTGCATTGGGGATGAATGGATACGTGATAAAACAAACAGGCAAAAACGTGTAACTAGGGCTTGAGTGGGACGTCCAATGTAAGCAGTTTGCGTTTGCGCACGGGTT
>JANOTC010000063.1:0-1812 GCA_031416175.1 Gammaproteobacteria bacterium | reverse complement strand
GATGATGCCGTCCGGTCCGACCCAGTGAAGTCCGATGGCTGCGTTTTCGACGAAGTCGCGGAGATTGCCTTCACTGCGGCGCAACAACTCCTCGGCCTGCTTGCGCTCAATCGCGATGGAGGTTGTGCGCGTCACGATGTCGACCAACTGCCGGTCGGAGGGGCTGGGGTCGCACGGCACACGATAGTAAATGGCAAAGGCGCCCAGAATTCTCTGGCCGGTCGAGAAGATCGGGGTGGTAAAGCAACCGCGGAGTCCAAGCGAAACCATCTCGGCGGTGAACGCGGGCCAACGTGTCTCCGCCGCGAAATCACGGACTAGGGTCGGCGTACCTGACATCACGGCCGCGCTGCAAGTGTCCAATTGCAAGCGGGTGTCCATGCCCCGCGTCGCCTGGGAATAACTCGCCGGCAGACTGGGCGCTGTCACCTGTCCAAAATGCCAGCCGTCTTGCTCCAGCAGATGAATGGCAACCAGGAAGTTGTCCCGCGACTGGTTCTCCATCGCGCGCGCGAGGAAATCAAGCACCTGATCGAGGCTTGCGCCTTCGGCCAGCAGTTGCAGCGTATCCTTCTGGAAAGTCGCCAGCAGTTCCGCGCGCTTGCGCTCGGTGATTTCCACTTGCAATTGCGCGTTCAGGTCTTCCGCCACTTTGGTCAGTTCATGCTGGCGCAGCGAACCGAGCATCAAGGCCTCGTTGACCGCGACCGTCTTTTCATGCTCCTGCCTGCTGGTTTCCGCCTCTCGTTCTTTAGCGTCCTGAATTTCCCGGGTTAGTTTTTCACTTTCGCGCAGCGCTCGTTCTGCCTGCTGATTGGCGTCCCGCAGGCGCTTCTGCTCCAGCGCCTTGGTCACCGCGTGACCCAGGCGCTCCATCCGGTCCTTGATGATGTAATCAGTCGCACCGCGTTGCATGACCCGCACCGCGTGCTCCTCGCCGATGCTGCCCGAAACGATGATGACGGGGACGTCCAGTTGGCGCTCTTGCATGAGCTCAAGGGCGTTCAGCGCGTTGAACTCCGGCCCGGAGAAATCGGCGAGAACAATCTCCAGCGCAGGTTGCAGGTGGTCCAGGAAATCCTGCTCGGTGTCCACCAGATTGAAGATCGGATCGTAGCCGGCATGGCGCAGCGTGTGCAGCATCATCTCGGCGTCCGACGGATTGTCTTCAAGAATCAGGAGGCGAAGCGGCGTAGCCATGTCTGAGTGCCGTTAGCGAGCGATTCGTATGGAGACCGGCTCACACGGCCGGTTGCTTGTTGAGGAGCAGCCAGTAGTAGCCCAATTGTTGGGCGGCCTCGCTGAACTGTTCGAAGTCCACCGGCTTGACGATGTAACTGTTGACGCCCAGCTTGTAGCTTTCGACAATGTCACGTTCTTCCGACGACGACGTGAGCATCACCACGGGAACCTGGCGGGTACGCGGATCGGCTCGAATCTGGCGCAGCACCTCCATGCCGTCCACCAGCGGCAATTTCTTGTCGAGCAGGATCACCCGTGGGTTCGAAGGCCGGCGCTGCGCATAGACGCCGGTGCAAAAGATGAACTCCAACGCCTCCGCCCCGTCGCGCACCACATGGATCCTGTTGGCGAGGTTGTGTTTTTGGAACGCATGCAGCGCCAGCTTTTCATCATTGGGATTGTCCTCGACCAGCAGAATTTCAACGATTTGTTCGTTCATTGTTGGTTGCTCCTTCAAGCGTAAAAGAAAAAGTAGCGCCCTGGTTGAGTTGGGCCTCGCCCCAGACCCGGCCACCATGACGGTGAATGATCCGCTGCACGATGGCCAGGCCCACGCCCGTGCCTTCGTAA
>JANOTC010000062.1:0-7765 GCA_031416175.1 Gammaproteobacteria bacterium | reverse complement strand
GCTCGCCACATCAAACGTCTCAATGCCTTTTCCATTTGGCCAACTAGACCAAAAGTGAATCAAATTTCTTTTAGGCGAATAGGCAATAGGTGTCAACTGTGAATCTAGATTTAATATCCCCGCCCCCGACTCGGCTAGAGTTTGCTCAGCGAGATCTGCCATCACGACATTTGTTAGACTCTCACCGACTCCCGTCGATACTTTATCAAATAGTACAAATTGACTCTTCCCATCAACGGGTCCGATGATCTCTCTTGGACCAAGCAACTTCTTGCCACTGCCGACATGATTGTCCATCAGCAAAGTGCGCGCACCTGAATCTAGGTCAATAGCGACAAAACTATCTAGATTAGAATCGGTCGCCAGAAGCCGGTTTTTGGCAGAATCATGTTGCAAACCTGTAATACGCGTTAGCGGAGCATGCTTAGATTCGACTGGAATCAGCAAGCGCGTTATGGTGCCTGTCGCAATGTCAATCTTGACCAGCGTGTTATCGCCTGGGTTTTCGTTGCTGGCCAAATAGATTGCTAACTTTGACGCGTCCAACGTCATTGCACGCGCCCCTTCTAATACCCGCCCATTTTCCGTTTCATTAGACGCCACAATATTGCGAAGGCCGGTATCAAGATCTACCCTCACGATTCCTGAAGACGTACTCCATCGACTCGCGATGTAGAGCTTTCGATTTGACTGATCGAAAGCAAGCATATCGACACCTGCGATGCTCGGTCCGTTATTGTCCGTTAAATCAACTAAGACTCGACGATTGCCGGAAAGCGGGTCAACCGCCATAATCGCTGGCACGGCACCTCCTATGACTAAGATCTCGTTCGACAATTCATCCACGGCCAAGCCGCTCACGACGCCGAGCGTTGGACCTTCACCCACTTCACCACTGGAAACTACCGTTCTGTCTCCGCTCATGAGATCGAAGGCTATCAGCGTTCCGGAAAAATTCGACATCGCCAATATTCGATTCCGAGCTTTATCTAAAACCGGATACATCTGTTGGTGAAACAAGGAGCCACGGCCGCGCGCTTTGTCAGAAAGGACATTCAATCGTCTGTTCTGTAAGTCAAATTGATAAAGCGCTCCCGTGTAATAGTCTAGCGTAGTCAACGAATCTTGGGCCGCGTCTAAAATAAGTCCATTGGGTCTAACCAAAAGTGGCTCCCGACGCACATGCAGTATTTTCTTAGACTCGTTGCCAACACTATCTACGCTCATGACGTCAACGGTATTGTCTCCGCTTGTTAAATCGACCGTCGCCATCCACTCGCCCTGGGTCTCCATTTTAAGCACTGGCTTGCCATTAACCGTAACGACTGACTCAGCATCAGCATCGTTGACGCTTCCGTAAATATTGACCGTCTGTAACGGGGTAAGTGAACGAGAGGATGGAAACCGAATGGACAACACGGGTGGGGAGGAATCTATCGTCCACTCGTACGTCGCAACGCCTTGACCAGAAACAGCCGTGGCACCCAATGGCCTAACAGAAACCACGTGTTTGCCGTCAGCAAGTGGGGGCGTTGTAAAAGACTTATTCTCTATAGCAACGAAACTTCCACCATCGAGTTTCACTTCAAATTTTTCTGATCCTGACGAATTAGCGAAGGCAAACGTCGCCGTCGCGCTGTTGCTCGATGAGGGGGGATGCGTTGTAATTATAGCGACATCAATCGTCGGCAACGACGGCTCGTTTGCGACATCTGGACTACTTCCGCCGCCGCACCCTGCCATGCCAAGAAGCGGTGCAAGAAGAAAAATGACGTACAGCATTGAAGTTGGATTTTTCATTATTTTAGGCTAAAAAAACATTGCAAAATTAAATTCGATCTCAATTGTTTGGTAACAAATGCGCACGAAGAGCCTTACCACTTGCCAGTGCCCAGTGGTGAACGGCGTGGTGACCACCAATAGTTAAAACCCCACCGTAGCCAAGCCCGCGAATCTTTGCGACATCCTCTGCCTTTTCCGTCGTCACTGTCAACGTGAATTCGTCCGCCTGCTGTTTCACAGTCATTTGCCAGCCTTTGTCAGAAAACAATTGTGCCGGATGTGCACTCATCACTCGTTCCAAAGACGCGAGGGATTCAGGTTGCGCTTTAATTTTGATTACTACGCCTTTGTCAATATCAGCTTTCGACAAGATTGACACTTCTTCAGTCACATGTTTCATGTCTAGCAAATGTTGGCGCAACGCTTCCAAGTCGACCTTGTCCCACTCCGTATCGGCTGACGCCATCAGCGCATCGGTGGCCTCTTTAATTGCACCGAACACATCGTTGCCAGGAAGGGTAAGCACGGTTTCCGTGGGTGACGCCGCATTACCACTTCCGCACGCAGTCATAAAAACCAGACATCCGCAGATACTCAGTTTACTTAGCCAATCTAGTTCCGTCTTCATCGTGCTACCTCGCTGCTTGTTGTGGGACACACCATGATAGTGTCGGTCACAATGCGAGGTGTATGATCTCAATCATACAGGCTTCATTATTTTTATCGTTTTCTCACCACGCTGAATGAGCCCTGTGGTCTCCAACTTCTTCAGTTCACGATAAAATGCTTCATGCGTTAGACCAATTCGATTCGCTATTTCCTTGAGACTAGTCGCTAGCTCGACACTCCCTTCAGCGTTCGATTGCACGTTCAAATATCGCAATATGCGCGCCCGAGCGGATCGAATGCTTCTTACTTCCATTTGGAGACGAAGTTGTCTCACTTGTTCCGAAAGCAATTTTACATAGCTCTTTGCAAATTCCGGGGAGCGCTCAATTTCCGCGAGGACTTCCTGTTTCGCTCTAACGCGAAGCGTCGTCGGCGAAGTCGCAATGGCGTTGCAATGATAGTGATCAGCAAATAAAGACGCCTCCGCAACTTGCTCACCCGCAAGAACGAAATGTAAGACCGCATCGTTGCCGTCTACGAGCGGCCTCGTCATTTTCATACTGCCCGAAACAATGTCGTAAATATTTCGAACGGGATCGCCAATGCGAAACAGATGCTCGCCTTCGGATAGGCACTTTTTCCCTTCAGTACGAATCATCGTTGACCTATATGCCCAATGTCCGGCGTCAAATATTAACAGCTAGCCCGAACGGTCGCTGCCAATACCGCCTTCATGGACGCGCTCACTGTATCATGATCGAATGCCGCCCCCGATGCACGTTTGCCGTCTACATTAATCCGCACATAGGCAACGGCCTCGGCATCTGTTCCGGCGCCAACGGCATGCTCGCTATAGTCCACAATACTAACAGCCACGCCCCTGTAACGCATCCACCCCTCAACAAACGCCGACAACGCGCCCTCGCCTTCCCCACGAAATTGGCAAGGCACTCCGTTATCCACAATGTGGGCTTCTATAACATCACGTCCATCAATGCGATCGAGTCGATAGCCATTTAATACAACGGCTGCATCCTCGGCCACGAATTGGCGCGTGAATAGCCTATGAATCGTGGCGCCATCAATTTCCCCGCTGCGTTCTTCACTGGCCTTTTGCACCACTTGCGCCAATTCCACTTGCATCCAACGCGGCAAATGCAATCCAAAATCCCGCTCCAAAACAAATGCCACGCCACCCTTCCCTGACTGACTATTGACGCGAATCACCGCCTGATAGTCGCGCCCTAAATCTTTAGGATCAATCGGCAGATAAGCAACTTGCCATGGCTCATCTGGCCCTTGTTTATGCAAACATTTTCGAATCGCGTCTTGATGGCTACCCGAAAACGCGGTGTACACCAATTCGCCAATCCAAGGGTGACGAGGATGTAATGCGATTCCCGTGCATTCAGTTGTCACTTGAATGATTTCATCGGGGTTGCCAAGGTTCAATTCTGGATCAATACCTTGACTATACAAATTCATCGCCATCGTCACGATGTCCATATTGCCGGTGCGCTCACCGTTGCCCATCAAGGTTCCTTCCACCCGATCGGCCCCCGCGAGAACAGCTAATTCGGCTGCCGCCACTGCACAACCGCGATCATTATGTGTGTGCACCGACACGATGATCGCATCACGCCGACTAATATGCGTGACAAAATATTCTATTTGGTCCGCAAACACGTTCGGCGTTGTGCTCTCCACCGTCGCGGGCAAATTAATAATGCAAGGATTCTGCGGCGTAGGTTGCCACACATCCATAACCGCTTCGCACACTTCCACAGCATAGTCCATTTCCGTGTTAGAGAAGCTCTCTGGAGAATATTGAAACGTCCAGTGAGTGTCGGGATATTTCGCAGCCTCCCTTTTAACCCACCGGGCGCCATTCTGCGCGATGGCGCAAATGCCCTCACGCGACAAACCAAACACACGCTCACGCTGTACCGTGGAGGTTGAGTTATAGACATGCACAATCGCACGCTGCGCGCCTTTAACAGCATCAAACGTCCGCTCAATTAAATCCTCACGCGCCTGCACTAACACTTGTATGGTCACATCATCTGGAATTTGGCGCGCGTCAATTAACCATCGTACAAAATCGAAATCCGGCTTGCTTGCGGAAGGAAAGCCCACTTCGATTTCCTTGAAACCAAGCTTTACCAACAACGCCCACAGACGCCGTTTCTGCGCCACATTCATCGGCTCAAGCAAGGCTTGATTGCCATCCCGTAAGTCCACGCTTGCCCAACGCGGAGCACGTGTCAGCGTACGGCTCGGCCATTGCCGATGACGCACAATAGCCGTTGGGCCAGGCCTGTATTTGGTGTGGTCGAATGGTTTCACAGTGCGTTCCTCTCGTGTGCGCCACCTATTGGGGGCTAGTGAGAGAGTCTACGCAACTCATGGCAGTAGGTGCTTGCGTTCTTCGGTTGGAAATGCAAAAAGTGCGCAATATTATGCCATATAATGACAACTAATTAGACCTTTTAGTTGCACTTTGTACTTGGTGTGCCAGAACAGGAAATGAAATAGTGGAAACCACGCGTCACTCGTGCATGGATCTATTGCCACTGAGTAAGCAAATGCGGCATAGTTGAACTCATTGCCGCCCACTGACGGACCTCACATGGAACTTGACCGCTATGATCGACGTATACTCGAATTTCTGCAAAAAGACGGACGAGTGAGCAACCAGGACTTAGCGGAGAAAATAGGCTTATCACCCTCGCCGTGTTTACGGCGGGTGCGCGCACTAGAGGAATCAGGAATTGTGCTCGGCTATCGTGCCATGCTCGATGCTAAGCGATTGGGACTCACCCTTATGGTGCTTATCCACATTTCGATGGACCGTCACACACCCGAACGATTTGAAAATTTTGAAGCGCGAATTGGGCAACTACCCGATGTTTTGGAATGCCTACTCATTGCTGGGCAAGACGCCGACTATCAGTTAAAAGTCATTGTTCGGGATATGGAAGCCTACCAGGATTTGTTACTCAACAAAATCACCCGCATAGAAGGCGTCACCGGCGTGCATTCCAGTTTTGTCATGCGCCGTGTTTTCGACAATACCGCCCTACCCATTAATTGAGCGATTTTCTCAACGTCTAATCCAGATCAGACCCGTCGCCGACTAAAACCCTGATAGGCAATAACGTCGGCGACGGTGATCCAGAAAATATGTACTCATGAGGTTACAAATCGTCTTCGTATGAGGGTAAATCTATTTCGCGCAAGTCTTCATATTCATCGCCCAAATCATCGTTGACTGAGTCCCAGTCGTCGACGATCTGAACTGAAACAGTCTCATTAAAATCTTCGCCCGAAAACGCGTCCTCTCCGAGTGCAGCTTGATACGAAGTGGGTGAAACCGAACGATAACTTTCTATTCGCGTCATGACAAACCCTCCTGCTGTGAGACCGGTGTGGTCAACTCACCTTAAGAGATCGTCCACCGGTACCTGGGTGATTAGCCGTTCAACAATAAAAAACACCAACTTCATCACAAAATTTCTGCCCACACGCCAACAATCTTTTTTTACAAACTGAGCGCATAAAGCGCTAAACCTTTTCTTAATTCGGACGAAAATTCCGCGAACGCGAAATCGATCACATGTTCAACGCGTAGGCTGACAGAAATACCATGTATAAGTGGGTATCGCCTTTAAGACGATACAAAGACCATGCCGGAGTTAAGCCAGTGAGTACCGAAATTTTAAGAGGACGAAAGATTCTCCGACGAGAAATTCAATTCGCAGCGCCCACACACAATTAGCACGTCGAACAAAAACAAATTTACTTGTCTTTTTTCATTGGGCAGAAACATATTCACGTTTGGATAGTCGTAAGAGGAACGAAATTTTCCCTTACCCTGAAACTCAGTGACTTCCGCAACATCGGCGTCATGGTACATGCGTACTTTCATGACTACAGGCTCGACAAAATTTTTGTACGGCCAGGCCACCACGCTGATAATCAACGTGCTCGTATATTTAGCGCGCTCGACCACAACAAAGCTCAACTCGAGTCGACCGTCCTCCGTCCGCACGGAATTGCAAATTGCCGTCCGCACATTCGGAATCAAATCGCTCAATAATTGATAACTTGTTTCATATAACAACGACCCGTTTGGTCGCTCTGCAAACCCAAGCATGATAGGCTCCCCAGCCGCTTTCAATCATCATTGATCGTTTGCCTATCCAAATTCCCGCTCGCTAGGATACGCGTTAAATATTTCCTATTGCAATAGCACGTCGACCAGGTGGCGCTGCACTTAATTAACACCCCAATCTTTCATGCGCGCACGTAATCGAATCATCGCCTGACTCAACAATTGACTAATGCGCGACTCGCTCACACCGAGCACAGAGCCGATTTCACGCAAATTCAATTCCGAGTCATAATAAAGCGTCACAACTAACTTTTCTCGCTCAGGAAGGCCGCCAATGGCCTCTAGCAACTTCTTTTGGAATCGTTCGTCCTGAATGTCGTCGTACGGACTCGCTTGATGTTCGCTCATGCCGTTGGAGAGCGCTTCATCGTCTATTCCCAAATCTTCAATACCAAACATGCGCGCCGTGGACGAGTCTTGGAGAATTTTGAAATACTCATCCAGCGTAATACCCATTCCTTTGGCGATTTCATCATCGCGAGCATCACGTCCCTCGCGTGCCTCAATACCGCGCACGACTTCCGCCAATTCCCTGGCTTTACGATGCACGGATTTCGGCGCCCAGTCATTGCGCCGCAGCTCATCCAACATCGCACCGCGAATACGAATACCTGCGTAGGTCTCAAAACTCGCGCCCAACTCGGACTTATAATTTCTCGATGCTTCCAGCAAACCTACCATGCCCGCTTGGATGAGATCGTCGACCAAAACGGACGCGGGTAGCCGTGCCATCAAGTGGTACGCAATGCGCTTTACCAAAGGCGCGTACTTAATTATTACCTGGTCAGACTCTTGATTACTTACTATCGATTGGTATGATTTGGATCCCATTCGAGAAACCACCATCGGCCCGCATCAGCCTGAATAAAAGGCCATTACACATGCAATTAATGTCGACATATCTATTTGCATTCTTTAACCCCGTAGTTTTTTTATTAAAAACAAAACATTTAAAGTCGGCACACAATTCGCCCGAAGAACCAATAGGCAATAAAAAACCCGGCAAACGACTTCCCTGCCGGGTTTCTTTTGTACATTTCACATTGGCCGTTAGAGCGGCATGACAGTACTCGCCTGAGGCCCATCAAAGCCCTGCTTCTCAGAGAATCTCACTTCTCTACCAATTTCCAGATTGTCCATATCGCCGTCGATAATGCTGTTCGAGTGGAAGTAAACCTCCCGACCGTCACTGGTTTCGAG
>JANOTC010000061.1:0-3058 GCA_031416175.1 Gammaproteobacteria bacterium | reverse complement strand
CCGCAGGACTGCGTGAAACCCAAGATGTTGTCGAACAACACGGCGTACAACGCGCTTGGGATGAAATCCGGCGTGCTGACCGAATTTTATTAGTGGTAGACGACCACGCCGATATCCAAACCAGTATCAATGCCATCCTCACGCGCCTGCCATCAGATATAACTTTCACCCTCGTTCGCAATAAAATTGATCTCACCGGCCGCCAGGCGGGACAAAGCAACGGGCCGCAAGGTATAGAGATCGCCGTCTCCGCTCAAACAGGTCACGGCATTGCAGAACTGCGCAACCATTTGAAGGAGAGCGTAGGCTATAGCAGCGCAGGCGAGGGCCATTTTATAGCGCGTCGCCGTCACATCGATGCCTTACAGCGAGCCCATCACCACCTGACCAATGGTCACCGCCAACTCGAACACCACGCGGGTGAACTGCTCGCCGAAGACTTACGCCTAGCCCAAAACGCTCTGTCTGAAATCACCGGCCAATTCACCAGTGACGATTTATTGGGCCAGATTTTTTCGAGTTTTTGTATTGGAAAGTAGTACCAAAATCAGCTGCATAAGCGCAGCTATGGCCAAATTATTTGATGCCCCGCAACGCGCTCCATACTAACGTCGCACCATCGTATAGACTGCGGCTAGATCGCAAGTACTTGTTTTTAAAAACAAGTACTAATAAACTAAAAATACTGATATGCTGGTGTTTTTCCTAGCTTATTTCGTATGCAGATACCAGTAGAACCCCCCGATTTAGATGCGATATTGCAAGACACGGTTGCGTGGGCTGACTTGAGTCGCATACTGAATGCCTTTTCCGAAGTGGATGCGCAAGGCCGATATCTGCACTGGGACAAATTGCGGCACCTTCCTGCCCCGGAAGGGTTTAGCTCAGAACAATGGTGGCTGGGCATTAAATTGGCTCGGCGCAAAAATTGTAAACGGCTACCGTTGGCTGACAAACGCGGCATTGTCTTTTGCTATTGCTTGCCTGCGACCGTGCAAAAAGAACTGCATTGGTTGGACCGGCACGCATCCGGATCACTCCACGCTGAGAACGCCATCACCGATCCGCAAACCCGCAACACGTATTTGATTCGGAGTCTAATTGAGGAGGCCATTAATTCCAGCCAACTGGAGGGCGCTTCAACGACCCAAAACGTGGCCAAGGAAATGCTGCGTCAGGGGCGCGTGCCAGGCAACAAAAGCGAACAAATGATTTTTAATAATTATCAGGCGATGCATTTTATTCGCGAGAGAAAGAACGATCCACTGACGCCGTCACTGGTGTTTGAATTGCAGCGCCTCCTTACGCACGACACGCTGGATGACGAGGGGCAGGCTGGGCGCTTCCGCCGCGCCGACGAAAACATTAATGTGGTGGATATCGCCAGTCAAATCGTGCTGCATGCACCGCCGCCAGCAGAGGAATTGCCCGCACGCTTACAAGCGCTGTGCGATTTTGCCAATGCCGATACGATGGAATCCGCTACGCCGGTGGCGTTTCTACACCCGGTCGTAAAGTCGATTGTGTTGCATTTTATGCTGGGCTACGATCATCCCTTTTGTGACGGCAACGGCCGCACAGCGCGGGCGTTGTTTTATTGGGCGATGGCGCGGCAGGGTTATTGGTTGGCTGAATTTATTTCAATCTCGCGCGTTATCAAGCAAAGCCCGGCGCAGTACGGCAGAGCGTATTTGCATTCGGAAACCGACGATAACGACGTGACCTATTTTTTGATTCATCAATTGGATGTGATTCGTAACGCCATCACCGCATTGCATGAGTTTTTGCACAACAAAGTGCGCGATATTAACGTAGTGGAGCAGTTGTTGACGCAAAATGCCCGCCTGAAAGACCGACTCAACTTCCGGCAACTGGCGCTGTTACGCCATGCTTTGAAACATCCTCGTTTTGCCTATGTGATCGAGGAGCATCAGCGCTCTCACGGCGTTTCGTATGATGTGGCGCGAAAGGATTTGTTGTTTATGGCCAGCGAATTGAAATTGCTAACTAAAACCAAGGAGGGAAAGCGCTATCTGTTTGTCGTCCCCGAAGACCTTGAGCAGAGACTACGCAAGTAACGGAGCTGAAACCCGTGCTGATCACTGGGTCCGACATCGGCAAAACGTTCAGCAGTTTCCAGAAGTATCTCTATCAGCAACGCTCACTCTTCTAAATCATCCAAATCATTTTCGACAAAGCGCAGTCTTGAGCGTTGTTCTTCGGTGAGGTATTTTTGCCTGCATGCTTCGACGCGTTGTGGTGAGTCGAGGATGGCGCCGACTTCTTGAATCCAGGCGTCGAGTTGCGGGTCTTGGTAGCTAAAATTTTTGAAACGAAAATCCATCCATCCCAAGCCATCAACAGCAACAAACTCTTCGGCTGGCATGTCGACGGGAAAAATTTGTTTGGCGTTGTCTTCAAGTTCTTGTGTGGCCAACGGTCGGGTTGATTCTGTCATGTGCAAACTCCTACAGGCCTCTTTCGCCTGTGCGTACTTCGGATAAATGGCCATTGCGGAAGGTGAGAATACGCAAAAATTGATTGGGCCCCAAGTTGTACGTCCACTCATCGACTATGTTAACAGTAACACGCTTTGCGGTTGCGCTGATGTTGCTTAATACTTCTTCGCGGCGAGTGTAGGTGAAAAACGGTTGGCCGCAACGGGCGCGAATTTCGGCTTGGCTACGGCCAATTTTAAAGTCGACGGACTCACAGCCCGCGGCGAGTGGTGGGCCTTCGAGGTAACCATAATCGCCTTCATCTATGCTGATGAGGCGGCTGTTTTCAAATCCCAAAATTCGCACAAAACGATTTGGCCCAAGATTATAAATCCATTGTTCTGTCACGATCGACATACGTGTTTCAAACGGTGTGTAAGCGTTATCAATAATATATTGGCTTGAACTATTGGTCCAACTGGGGTCGCCACATTTGATGATCACCTCGGCCTTATTAAAGCCCAGACTAATGACGTTGTTATTGCAGACAAAGCCCAGCGCATTGGGAGTCCAAGATAGTAGAAGCAACAAAACAGGCAGTGTGTAGTGCATGGGTGGCA
>JANOTC010000060.1:0-3612 GCA_031416175.1 Gammaproteobacteria bacterium | reverse complement strand
TATGAGTTTTGATACCAAAAGCGGCAAATTTGTTGCGCTAAAAAACGTTAGCTTGGATATCGCGCGTGGGGAGTTTGTTTCAATTATCGGCCATTCCGGTTGCGGGAAGTCTACCTTGCTCAATTTAGTGGCAGGCCTTTCAATGCCTACGGCGGGAAACTTATTTTGCGCCGGACGCGAGGTGGCGGGGCCAGGCCCGGATCGCGCGGTTGTATTTCAAAACCATTCATTGTTGCCGTGGCTCACCTGCTTTGGCAATGTTTATCTCGCCGTCGAACGCGTATTTTCCGCGCGAGAGAACAAGGTAGAGATGGCAGAACGAACCCGAAAAATTTTGGAGCTGGTGGGGCTAGGTCATGCGGTGCATAAATATCCGAGTGAGATTTCAGGCGGAATGAAGCAGCGTGTCGGTATTGCTCGTGCCTTGTCGATGGAGCCAAACGTATTATTGCTTGATGAGCCGTTTGGCGCATTGGATGCGCTAACACGTGCACATTTACAAAAGGAATTGATGCGTATCGTTGCCGCGTCCGGCACCACGACCGTCATGGTTACGCATGATGTGGACGAAGCGGTGCTGTTGTCTGATCGCATCGTCATGATGACAAACGGTCCAGCAGCCACTATTGGCGAAGTATTGTCGGTAAATTTGCAACGTCCACGCGACCGCTTAGCCTTAGCGGAAGATCGGGAATACATTTCGACACGGGCGGCCGTTTTGAAATTCCTTTATGTGCGACACCATAAGGCGGCCTGATCCAGGGGAACGCTGTGGATGGAAGTGCGAATACGGCGGACGGAGTTAGGTCCACGGCTTTCTCATAAAAAACCCCTTCCAAAGCCGTATACTTCGCGGATCTAAAGTCACGGAAGTAAAAAGCGTTAGTTTCCAGTCAGTTGAGAGAGGAATTACCTTGCCATTCCGAAGAGATTATCAGCTTTATAAAAGCGCTTGAATCTAATCTGCCCGATACACGCGACAACCGTGGAAAGCGTCACGGCTTGGTCTTTGTGATTGCCTGTTTCGTGTTGGCGACCTTATGTGGGCGGCACAGACTGTCTAGTATCCATCGTTTTATGTGCAATCGTCTCCCTGCGTTGCGCACGCTGACGAATATTTTGGATGCGGAACTGATTTCCCGGGCGCAGCTCCCGCGCGTATTAGATAGCGTAGATTGGGTCGAATTGGATGCCATCATTCAACGTTACTTTGGCGTGCGGATAGCGAAGGGCAAAAACAAGAAATGGTTCGCCATTGATGGCAAAGCATTGCGAGGAAGTCAGTGCGGAGAAGATAAGCAGAGCCTCGTTCTTGCGGTTGAACACGAAACGCGTGAGACGGTCGCGCAAGCTCGGCAAATCGGGACAAAATCGAGTGAAATCCCCGTGGTTCGCACGTTGTTGAGTGAGTCCAAATTGGAAGCGCAGAATACAACGTTGGACGCACATCACTGCAACCCGGAAACGACGGCACAAATCGAACAGGCCAAAGGGATCTACCTGGTGCAGGTCAAGGAGAACCAGGCTGTTCTATTGAGGCAATGTGAACAATCGGCAGCGATCCAGCCGTGTATAGCTGAATTCACTGCGCATGAAAAAGCCAACGGTCGAGTCACCTCGCGTCGTGCCAAGGTTTTCACTATCGCGAAAGGAAGTGTGGCACCCCGCTGGGAGAAAAGCCGCCTCTCCACACTGGTGATCATGACGCGAGAAACATTCGACGTGACCAAGCAAACGACGTCTGTTGATACCTCGTATTATGTCAGCAATCAATCGGTTAATCCTGACAACAGCGCGCCTTCTGCCGAGTTGGTAAAGGCCATCCAAAATCATTGGGGCGTCGAGTCCAATAACTGGATACGCGACGTAACGTTTAATGAAGACAAAATAAAAGTTAAAGCAGGCAATCAAGCGCAAGTGATGGGTAGATTGCGCGGCCTCGCGATTGAGCTAACGCGAAAAACCTGAATAAAGAATTTTCAGGCGGCGATTGAGGGTTTTATGGACATGCCGACGGTCTTAGAATCGTTTCTTAGGCAAGTGAAATTTTTATGAGAAAGCCGTGGGAGTTAGGTCATGGTACCCACGCGGCAGGAATCGTGGCTGGCCAGGCTGTCAATGAATCGAATCTTCCGCACATTGGTGTGGCGTCTGCCGCCTACATATTGATAGCTCCCTTCGAATACCATCGACCTCTATTCCATCAGTTGGATTCCACCCGCGAAACCTTGAATCCTACTACTTTCTCACCTAATCGCGAAATTCCGATATATTCTGTTAAGTCAGCGTTTTGCGGCGTTCGAGTGCTAAACCAATAGTTGTCCTTGCCAGTCTTTGTTAACGTTGGCTTACCCAGCATCGCACGTGTTTTAGCTAACGTCTGACCAGCTCTCAGACCACCGTCGGTCATGAGTTCGGAGGTAATTTTAGACGTCGCTTTGCAATGCGAACGCATCACCGCCGCATCCGGCCCCGTGACAACGCAGAAAGCCGTGAGCCTACGCCACCCGCCCAAGGCGCCCGCTTCGAATAAAATCACAGGCCCGTCAGGCTCTAAGCTGGTGTAACATACTCGCACGGGTGCATGCTCCTGCCTGGCAAGGGGTTCACTCTCACCCAGATCCTGTTGTACACGGCTAAGATCATCGGCACCGAGCTGAATATTAATGATCCGTGCGTGCGCCGTCGGCATTGGCCCCTTTTTAGCCCGCCTATCAAAAATTTTTTGAGCAATGATTGGATCGTCACATGTGGCAGCTTGCGCTACGGCAGGGGTAATTGCCAAACTACTTATAGCGGCCGACAAAAACAAAAAACGGATATCCATGTGTTAAGTTACTACACGCAAATCTACATCACCACTTGCAGCTATTACGTCCCGAGTTGTGCGCTTGAGAATAATGCAGCCTTCAGACGCTGAAAAATTCATCTCGCTGTTGTCCCCGTGAATTAAGAATCCTGATCTACCCAAGGCGTTATGATCCTTTGGCGTAAGCCGCATGACCACCGGGCCTTTTGATCCGTGCGTGAATGGAGAGCCAATACTGTAACTGCCGCGCGGAATCGGACCAACATTCTCCACTCCCTCCATACCAGAATCGTTTCTGCCAATGCCGTGGCCAGAGTAGCCTGTATCAATTCCAGCGCCATTTTGTTTAACTGAACCTGTTCTCTGGCTGTATTCCCAAGTCATAAAGCTATTCTCTGTTGTTCGCCAAGTGGATTGAATATGAACTATATCGCGGCCTTTTTCAAAGAGCCAGACTTATTCAGGACTGTCCCTTCTAGACTCTTGGTCACCTTCGCGTCGCGCGAACACCCTAAACAACGGTGCGGCTTGGGTGGTGGCAGCGGGCAATCACGATTCGGCGACTGTTCCCGTGGCGCGTACCTTGGAGGGGAAAGTAATCCGAGAGTCGATCAACATCGAGCTGGCCGCGCAAGGACAAGAAAATAAACTCGAATACTACTGGCAATCCGAGCTAGGCAAGCAGTCAACCGTGCGTGTGAACTTCGCTTATCGTGTACAGCCTGACCATCTTCGCGATGCGGCAGGTGTAGGCCAAGCGGGAATGGCATGGGAGGCCTGTTGGTGAGTAAAATTCCGATATA
>JANOTC010000059.1:0-6227 GCA_031416175.1 Gammaproteobacteria bacterium | reverse complement strand
AGACGCCGTCTTCAACTTCACCATTCCAGCGAATGCCTTTATCGACGAAGATGTCGGCGATTTACTGAGCTACAGCGCGACCCTGTCGAACGGCTCAGCCCTGCCAAGCTGGCTCACATTCAATGCCGACACCCGTACCTTTAGCGGAGTAGCAACGAATGGAGATGTCGGCAACCTCGATATCCGCCTGACCGCAACGGACGGCAGCAATGCCAGCGCCTCTGACATCTTCCGCATCACGGTGAATGCGTCGAACCAAGCCCCCGTCGTCGCTAACCCCATCGCCGACCAAAACGCCAGCGAAGGCAGTGCCTATAGCTACGTGGTTCCGGCCAACACTTTCAGGGATGCCGATAGCGGCGACATTTTGAGCTATAGCGCAAGCGTGAATGGCGCAGCCCTGCCGTCCTGGCTAACTTTTAATACCAGCACACGCAGCTTCAGCGGTACCCCACCCGACACCACCGCAGGAACTTACACCGTGCGCGTCACCGCGACCGACCTGGCGGGCGCATCCGTGTTTGACGAATTTATACTCAACGTCGCAGATACTATAGCCACGATTAAAAATGGTACATCCGGTGCAAACACCTTGAACGGCACCAACTTCAACGACATCCTCAACGGCTTGGGTGGCAACGACATCCTCTACGGCTTCGCAGGGGACGACATACTCGACGGCGGCAGCGGCGCCGATACCCTCATCGGCGGTACCGGTAACGACACCTACATCATCAGCGCTAGCACTGATGTCGTTATTGAAAATGCTAACGAAGGCATCGATACCGTACGCAGTGCCATCTCCTATACCTTGAGTGCTAACGTTGAAATCCTAGTTCTGACTGGTGCTGGGAATGCTAGCGCTACCGGCAATGCCCAAGATAACTTGCTGATCGGCAATAGCGGGGCTAACACACTAACCGGCAACGCCGGCAACGACATCCTACTAGGCGGCACCGGCAACGACAAACTAAACGGCACATCCGGTAACAACCTCCTGGCAGGCGGCGCGGGCACCGACGCCCTCACCGGTGGCACCGGACGCGAACTCTTCATCGGCGGCACCGGCAACGACACGATCAGCACCGGCACCGGCAATGACATCATCGCCTTCAACCGCGGCGATGGCGTCGACAGTGTGGCCATCAGCAGCGGCCAAGACAACACAATCTCACTCGGTGGCGGCATCCGTGGTAGCGATCTAGCCTTCCGCAAATCCAGCAACGACCTGATCCTGGACACCGGCAATAGCGAAAGCATCGTGTTCAAGGGTTGGTACGCCTCAACAACTAACAAGAGCGTACTCAACCTGCAACTGATCCAAGAAGCCGCCGCTGACTTTGCCCCTGGCGGCGCCAACCCGCTGACCGACAACAAAGTTGAGCAATTCAACTTTGCGGGCCTGGTTAACAGCTTCGACCAAGCGCGCACGGCCACCCCGACGCTCACCACCTGGGCGCTATCCAACGCCTTACTCACCTTCTATCTAGGCGGCAGTGATACCCAAGCCATTGGTGGTGATTTGGCTTATCAATACGGCAAGACCGGTAGCTTGGCGAACATCGGCCTGACGGCGGCGCAGACCACACTGGCCAACACCCAGTTTGGTCAAGTTAACCAGACGATCAATCAGCCGGGGTTGTCGGATGGGCTGGTGAAATTGAGTGCTTAATAGCAACGAGCCTAGATTGCCGCCGCGCGGCAATCTACCATCAAACAGCGCCGCCGCCACCGCGCTACGCTTCGTGCAAATCGAGATCACCACGATTTGCAACTTCCGTTGCTTTTATTGCGCCGGGCGCGATATGCCGCAAGCGCATATGGTGCTGGCGCGGTTCCAGGCGATACTCGATAGCTTGCCGCCCGGACCCTGCAAGGTTTCTTTGCAAGGCGAGGGCGAGCCGACCGCGCACCCGGATTTCTGGCGCATGGTGCAAATGGTAACGAGCTGCGGCAAGACGCCCTACACCATTACCAACGGCAGCATCATCGACCCGCAACGGGCGGCTAAAACCTTGCCGCAGCTTGGCGTCTCCTTGGACACCCTGGATCCGCAGGAAGCAGATCGGATCGGGCGCTATAAATTACACAAGGTGCTAGACAAAGTAGAGGCATTGCTCGCGGTCATGGGGCCGCAGCGCGTCATCATTCATACCGTCGATTATGGTCAGCCCCTAGGGCCTTTGCGTGAGTACGTTGCGTCACGCGGCATCCGCTCGCATTTGATCCAGCCCCTGCAAACCAAACCCGACTACAGCTACCGCTACCCCACGCAAATTGCATGCAACAACAGTACCTATCATTATCGCTGCCGCTATGTGAGCCAGCCATTCATGCGCTACTACGATATACACGGCAATGAAATGCCATGCCCTTTTATTAAAGACTTTCACAAGTTCGTTTCCAGCGAGCACATCGCCGAACAATTAGGGCAGGGCAGCGTGCCAATATCCTGCACTGGATGCCGCGTCATAATGCAACAACCACTAGCGCTTTAACCCCAAGCAAATTCACCCAACACCCCGAGGTCAACATGTCCAACACCGCCACTGCAACCCAAACCACGCAACCCAAGTCAAATGACGACAAACGTCCACCACAAGTCATTAGCGATCCCAAAGACGTCGCACAATTGGTGCTGATGCAAATCGACAACGTCAATGCCAAGAAAGACGAGCTGACCATCGCTGTCAAAGGTTTGGCCGATACCGCCAAGCAACTGGTGCGCGTATATGCGCAACAACAAGAACACATCAGCAAACTAACCCAGCGCGTAGAAGCATTGGAAAAAACCCAAGCCGTATAGAACTCCCACCCCAAAAAAATAAAATCGCAGCATGAACATCCTCTTCGCTTGGGAACTCGGCGCAAATTTCGGCCACTTGGCGCGGCAAACCCCCGTCGCCCAGCTACTGCGCCAGCGTGGCCACGAACTACAGTTTGCGGTACGCGACACCGGCATCGCCGCCAAGCTGCTCGACCCGCACGGTTATCGCTACCTGCAAGCGCCGCTCATGATCAGCAAACCCCGGCTACGCATGCCGCCGGCCAACTATTGCGAAATTCTACTGGCCGAAGGCTTCCACGATGCCGCCGCACTCGCTGGTCGAGTGCAAGCTTGGCTGCATCTCTTCGACCTCGTCCAACCCGACACGCTTCTGATCGACCACGCCCCAACCGCGCTCCTCGCCGCGCGCCTCGCCGGCCTGCCGCGCGTCATGTTCGGTAACGGCTTCGAGATCCCCATCGCGCAAAACCCATACCCCAACTTCCGCGCCTGGGAAGGCGTTGCCGATAGCCGCCTGATCAAATCCGAACAACTAGCACTCGCCAACATCAACAGCGTTTGTCGCAAGCACCACCACGCGCCGCTCAGCGCCGTACATGAAATCTTCAGCGGCGCCATTCCCGCGCTCATCACCTTGCCCGAACTCGACCACTACGGTACGCGTGTAGCCGACTACCTCGGCCCCATTCACGCCCAGCTCGGGGATGCACAAGTCGCTTGGCCAAAAGGCAAAGGCAAACACATCCTCGCCTACCTACGCCCCGATGTACCGGGCTTCCAAGCGCTAGTCACGTTACTCAAAGAACAAACCCATCCCACCATCCTGATCGCACCCAACGCGCCAGCAGCCTGGGTCGCGCAACACGCCAGCCCACATCTCGCCATCCACACCAACCCCATCCAACTCGAACCGCTGCTGAAGAAATGCGATCTCGGTATCTCCTACGGCGGCAGCGGCACCCTAAGCCAGTTCGCCTTGGCTGGTGTGGCGCAACTCATCCTGCCCAGGAACATCGAACAATACTTGGGCGGAAAGCGTATTCAGGAAATGGGAGCCGGACTACTCGTAGGCCAAGAACGCGACCCAGCCACACTGCACCAACAACTCGACCAAGCTTTGAACGACTCCACGCTGAGCGCGGCAAGCCAGACATTTAAAACACGCTATACAAACTTCAAAGTTGAGCAAGTCATAGAGCGCGTCGCGAGCTTGTTTGAACAGCAACTTTCCGGTGCGCTCTTGATCCAGGAACCTGACGCGCCACCCGGGCCGAGGATCGTGCATTAGGCCGACGGCTCGACATCAAGATTCGAACCTAGTGATGCCGAGCACAGAAATACAGAATTGACGTAAAACCCAAAACAGTCATAAACCAGAAAAATAGCTTAAATCATTGATGTGATAACAAAATACAGAAAACGGCTATGAGGCGAATGCCTCATATGCAATGCTATGCGAGCGTGCTATGTTGCTGTGCTAGAAAACGCAGAATAGTTTTGGGTAGCGGCGATGTGGTTCAAAGAAACCTAGCTGCGTAAATAGCGAATCAAAGGCGAGACCCGCGCGGCTATTACGGCAAAGCATTGAACTCAAACCAACTGAATTTATTTCAAAAGTAAAAACAAGGATCAATAAACCATGACAAACATGACTGACTTGCTAACACCTGAAGAGTTGAACGAGTTAGCGGCATTGTTAGCAGCAGATAACCGTGGCGAATTCTATTGGAAATATTACGTCTATACGGGGGAATTAAGTTATCAGGCAATCATTCAAGCGCAAATCTCTACTTATAGTGGTGGACTTGGCGGCTTTGCTTTAGTTGGCAATTATTTAGCAAAGTTAGCGGCACCGCAGCTGTATCAACTTACCCTGGATAAATTCTCGCTAGATATTACGACCGGTGTTTACAACCGAATTGCCGCAACGCCTGGTGGCGTTTTGTCAGATTTAGTGCAACTTAATTCAGATTTTGGTGTGTGGGCGAGCAAAGGACTTGGTGCGCTTTTCCCCGGCAATGCAGAAATTGGGCAATTCGATTTACAAGCACTAACAACAGAACAATTTGCCCGGCTATTGACTCCAGGATCCGCAGCGGGTTTTTTCGCTGGGCTAACTTATGCGCACACGTTGGTCGATTCATTTCAACCTTACTTTGCCGGGGATTTGGGGCGCCGCGCTAATGAATTTACTGATACAGCAAAGTACCGCATCGCCAATGATGGCTATTCACGCTTTACCCGGATCTATGAAATTGCAACAGGAAAGCTAGTGTTTTTCCGTGATAATGATGTGCCCATTCAGTTAGACACACCTCAAGGCCAAGTCAATACAGTCCCCTTTAAAACGCTCAATGCCTTAGGTGAGGCTTTAACAGCCCTAGATCCTAGCTCACGGCTATATATAGTACGGGAGGCACTGCAAGGCTACTTACAAGCCGGCCAATCGGAAGGCGCAAACACGGCATTTATTGCAAATCAAGTAGCGCCCAACGCGTTCTTTGATCTGCGCTTAGATAATGGCGTACGGCTGACCAATCCAATTCTTTTCCATCAGCGATTATTAAACTTAATTGATCCACTCGCGAATTCTGAGTTTCAGATATTAGATCGTGAGAAGTTCGTTGATCGGGCATTATCGAACAAAGTGGGCCAAGGCGTTGAACGCTTATTGCAAGCAATGGAGGCGCTTATTTTAGGCACACAAGACCGCCTAGCGGTAGCGACTGAAGCTGAGTATGTGAGGCGGGTGAATATTTTGCTGACTAACCCTAAACGCCCCTCTGGAAAACTCATCAATCTATTACCTTTATCCGCGTCGGACTTGGCAGCCCGTGCTTTACGAAATGACAATGAAGGCTTGGCAATTCGCTTCGCATTGGAACAAGGACTCTCATTTGCAATCGTTGCGGATGCAACTGCCTACGATGCCTATAACGATGCTGGAAATAAGAAGCTTGATTTGTATGATCCGACCACTGGTAAAGGGAACTTAACGGCAGCTTATCTGCGCGACCGAGCCACGTTTCTCTTCTGGAAATTTAAGTTTGATACGGGCGCCTTGGACAGGGATGATATTCCCACCCCGCCCCTTGGAATTACTGAAGCTCTCGCAGTTCAACAATTGTTGAGCCCTATCCCATTCTTTGGCCCACTCATTGGAGCGCTAACACCTGCGATTATTAACTTAATTCTTAGCGACAGTACGATTAAAACTTTATTAGATGGATTGCAAGACAACAAGTCCTATTCACTGGACTGGGACACTGTAGATGTTGAAGGCGACTACGATTTTATTGATTGGATCACAAACATAGCTGGCCAGCCCTTAAAGCTCATGATCGACGGCAAAGGCCCTAACTTTATTTTGCCCGACCTCAAGCACCAAATCGTCTTCGGCAGCGATGCTGCGGAAAGCGGCGTCACCGCAATCAAAGGC
>JANOTC010000058.1:0-13464 GCA_031416175.1 Gammaproteobacteria bacterium | reverse complement strand
ACTTCAGCGATGGCGGAATCGTCGAGATGCAAGGTTCCGTCTTGAGTCAAACTAATAACGTGCGGTTTCTGGATCTTGGTGGCGGTTGCCTGCGCCTTGGGCAGATCCAGCTTAATTTTGTGCGTGAGCAATGGCGCCGTTACGATAAAGATCACCAATAGCACTAACATCACATCGACCAACGGCGTGACGTTGATCTCCGACATGGGTTGCGGACTGTTGCCGCGATCAAACTGGCCGAATGCCATTAGTGCGACTCCTTATGTGCGTGAGCACCGACATGCTGCACGGCTTTCTCGGATGCGAGGCGCTCCAGCAGATCATAAGCGAAACTATCCAAGGTATTACCGAACACCTTTAGACGGCGTAGCAGGCTGTTGTAGGCCACCACGGCAGGAACCGCGCAGGCAATGCCCGCTGCTGTAGCTATCAGCGCTTCGCCGATGGGGCCGGCGACCACGTTGAGATCCGTCGAACCGGTGGCGGTGATTTGCTGCAAGGTGCTCATCATTCCGATGACGGTGCCAAAAAGACCGACGAATGGCGCTGTGTTGCCAATAGTCGCCAGAAAGCCCAAGCCCGATTCAAAGCGCGTGGTCTGGTCTTGTATGGCCTGACGCAAGGCGCGCGTTAGCGTGTCCGCGAGATTGCCGACCATGCCCGGCGCATGTCGGTGTGCATGAAAATGATGAAGTGCTTGAATACCATTTTCGGTGAGATGGGCCAGCGGCGCCGGATCCTTGCGATCAACGCTTGCAAGTAAGAAAGCCACAGCACTTTCGCGTGCCCAGAATTGTTTTGCATATTCTGTGTTAGCGCGATTGGCACGCCAAAGCTCACTCGCCTTATAAACAATAATAAACCAGGAGAACAACGACATTAGCAGAAGCAAATAGAGGACGCCAGCCACCAGTGAATCATGACTTGAAAATGAAAGCATAACTATAATCTTCCTCAAAAAACGTGATTAACTAAAATCCAAGGGTGCAAAGATGGCTGCCAGTAGTTTTGCCAACCGATTCACTAACGCGCCTCGTCAAAACGAATCGGTACCAAGACCGTACCCGCGACGGGCACACTACCCCGGCGCGCGGGCACGAAACGCCAATCCCGCACACTTCTCTGCGCGGCATCGTCCAATACCGAGGCGCCCGAACTGGTTGCCACTTCAATGCCCGTCGGTATCCCCGCTGGATCCACCGTGACCGCCAACACCACTGTGCCCCGCAAGCGCAGCCTTTTTGCGATAGCAGGGTATTCCGGCTTGGGATTGTGTAGGTAGGCTACATCGAACATAGGTGCAACCTGTTCGACAGGCGCGACCGGAATGGTTACCGGCGGAGGCATCGGCTCGGCCTTCGCCGTCGGCGTTAACTGTGGCGGATGGGGCACATCCGGCACCACCACAGGTGGAACAACGGGGACCACCGGCTCCGGATTAATGGGGGACGGAGGCGGCAATTCGGCTGACGCCGTCGTTACCGGCACAACAGGGGTTGGTAACGACGGAATCGGAGGGGGGGGCGGTGGCTTGGTCCCGGCGCGGAGTGATGGCGGTGGCGGACTGGCCGCAGGCGGCGGCAATGCAGCGAGAAAGAACTCAATTTCCAACGGCACTGGCTCGGGTTCCCGCTGACGGACGTGAAGCAGGCCAAGCCCAAGCACCAAAGCGATCAGCGCGTGAAAACCGAAAGTAACGGCCAGAGCAACCCAAAACGTGTGGCGTTTTCCGTCGCCAAAGGACCCAAGCTGACGAGGGGCGCATGATACGAGCATGGGAGCGGGAAATGGATTAGGCCCCATCGGGCGATGCCTCGCGTATGCATTATGCAATAGTCTGCATAAACCTTATCATCCCGAGCTTAAAATCTCAATAAAACCCGAAGTGACTGTCAAACCTCTTTCCAACACTTTTTGTGCTTTGGCGCAAACCCACCTCACGGCTGAATCTGATGATAAACCGCATTAGCCACCGTCAACAGTTCCGGTTTGGCCAATTCACCACTCAACGCGTATCCCACTGGCCCGTTTTTCCACGAGAAAACACCCACTTTCCCTTCTTGTTCAAAACGAAACTCCGTCGCTTCATTGTCTTTCACTTTCGTACGCACATAAAGGGTTAGTCGTTTTCCACTCTCGTTGTTGTACATGAATTGTGCAGCAGGACCGCTATCACCCGGCAGCAGACGCCCGCCTAACAGCTGGTATCCTACACTCACTAAGCTTGGCGCTTTTATGTCAGCGCCTAACCGTTTTGAAAGCCATTTAACCAAGTGTGCCTCTTGGTCCGCACCCACTTCTACGGGATGCAACACCTCGGGCGTGTACACCACGTGAGCGATAGCGGCTTGTTGCGCAAAGGTTGCAACGCGAACAGGTTCTGTCGGTTCAGTTCCGTGCAAAATCCAGCCGATTACGCCGCCCATCACCAGCCACGCCACGACGGCGGCATAACGCAAAATAGGTGCAATCACTTTGCGCGGACTATCCGAGCGGCGCTTAACCTCGCCTTTAATCTCCGCCGGAACCGGCTCCATGGCAACTGGATCAAACATTTTCCGCATCATTTCATTTTGTTTGCGATAGGCATGAACGCGCTCTGCATCGGCAGGATTGACCGCGAGATACGCTTCGACTTCGATTATTCGCGCGTCGTCTAACTGTCCGTCTATGTAGGCGTGCAAATCGTCTTCTTGAATGGGATGTGTGGTGTGGCTCATTTCACTCTCCGCAAAGTCGGGGATGGTATCCCCGACATCAACGCGCGCAATTTTTCGCGGCCTCTTGAAAGCCTCGACATAACAGTACCTATTGGCACGTCAAGCACGTTTGCGACTTCTTCATAACGTAATTGTTCTAAACCTACTAACAATACAACTTCTTTGAACTCGTCTGGCAAGCGGCCAATTGCCGACAATAAATCACGCATTTCTAAATCATCGTCCTGCGTCGCCCGCACTGGGATTTCGTGTTCTTCATCCTCCATGGACACGAACGCTTTAGTGCTCTGGCTTTGCTTAAGCTGATTGACGAAAACGTTGTGCATGATGGTAAACATCCAGGCGCGAATATCGCTCTCTGGACGCCATAGCTGCCGTTTTTCCCACGCGCGCTCCAGCGTGTCCTGGACCAAATCATCGGCGCGCGCACGATCCCGCACTAACGCACGTGCATAGCGCCGCAACCGGGGAATTTGTTCCTCAATCAACGTATTTATTTGGTTCATGCGCTACTTTAACAAGAAATAGCACCGAATTGCCTCGTGATGTCAAAAAATCCGCTACAAAACCAACCGCTCGTATAAGAGTAAACACTTAGGTGCGGTGTTTATTCCCGGTCGGGAGTAAAATAACGGAAACCCCGCATTCCAACATTCCAACCGCATATGGGCGTTCGCGGCCATTTCAGGTAAAATGCCGCCAGGTTTTGGCCCACTCCCAACTTTAGTCAAGGATTTTTAGCCATGGCAAATGCGATTCCCCTTAAACAATTCTTGGTCAACGCCGAACGCGCTGGCGAGAAAAACGTGGATACGGCGCTCATTTCGCTGCTGGAAAATGTCATGTTTGCTTGCAAGAAAATTCACGAAGCAATCAACCACGGCGCCTTGTTCGGCGTGCTTGGCAGCGCGGGCAGCGAAAACGTGCAAGGCGAAACCCAAAAGAAATTGGACGTAATTTCCAACGATTTCTTCTTACGCGCGTTGGAATGGTCTGGCCAGCTAGCGGGCATGGCGTCCGAAGAAGAAGACGAGCCGTATTTCATCCCGGCTGAATTTCCTACCGGCCCCTATTTAATCTATTTCGATCCATTGGATGGCTCATCCAACATTGACGTCAATATTACCGTTGGGTCCATTTTCTCGATTACCAAGGCACCCGCTGGCGTCACGAAACCGACCAAGGAAGACTTCCTCCGCCCTGGTACGGAACAGGTTTGCGCGGGTTTCACCTTGTACGGCCCGTCCACCATTTTGGTGCTGACCACCGGCAATGGCGTGAACGGTTTTACGTTTGATCCAGGCACGGGCGAGTTCTTGCTTACCCACCCGAAGATGAGCATTCCGACCGACACCAAAGAATTTTCCATCAACATGTCAAATCAGCGCTTCTGGGAAACCCCCGTGCAGCGTTATATCGACGAGTGCTTGGCGGGCAAAACCGGCACGCGCGGTAAAGACTTCAACATGCGTTGGGTGGCTTCTATGGTGGCCGAGGTGTATCGCATCCTGACCCGTGGCGGCGTTTTCTTGTACCCCAAGGACAGCAAAGACGCGTCCAAGGGCGGCAAATTGCGCTTGATGTATGAAGCCAATCCGATGTCGTTCATTGTCGAACAAGCCGGTGGCGTCAGCACCACGGGCCGCGAACGGATTATGGGCATGAAGCCCAACGACATTCATCAACGCGTGCCCGTGATCTTAGGTTCGAAGACCGAAGTTGACTTGGTGACCAGCTATCACAAGTAATATCTGTTAGGGTGTCGCGCAGAGGCAACTTTGCGCGACTTTCCTCTCTCCGCCGAGTTACACCGCGCGAATTTTTTTCGTCCACGCTAACAACGCATCAAGCTGCTTTGTAATAAGACCTTGCGTTCGCTCATCCGTAAGATTGCCCTCTTTGTCGAAAGCACCCGCGAAGGCGTTACAAAACACCTCGGGCTGGTTCAACACATGAAGGTTGACAAACACACTAACCTGTCGCAAATGATATTGCGCGCGCGATGTTCCCATGCCACCGCCCGCACCCATCATTGCTGCTGTCTTTCCTGAAAGCAGACGGTTATCTGGTGCACGCGAAGCCCAATCCAAGGCATTTTTTAGCGCTGGCGCAAGCGAATAGTTATATTCGGGGCAGGCAAATAACAGTGCGTCGGCCTGCTCAAATTGATCCATTAGCACCTGGACTGCCGCTGGTTTCTCTGTGATGTCGGCATTGTAAAACGGCATTGCCGACAAGTCCGCGACAATTATTTCCATTCCCGCTGGCGCATGTGCCTGCGCGTAACGCATCAAGCCCCTATTCGTCGACTGCCGCCGTAAACTCCCACATATTCCTAGCACGTTGATCGCCATGCCCTGCCTCCTTTATAAATGGATGTAGCTAGCATAGCACTGCCGCGCGGAGTATGCCGATACAGAGCCTGGCTGCCTTACGAAAAAAATAATGCGGCAAAATCAGCCCTTCTTCGTCTTAATCCCCGACAACAAATTGCGACAACGGGAGGGGCGGATGTGAAGACACCAACGAAAAACAATTTGGTCTATATGGCGACAGGTCTTGGGCTGATGGTCAGCGGACTCTTGTTCTATGTTATTTTCAGAGATATTGGCAAAACAAATATCTCGCTGATACCGGGCATAGACGGAATCGACGGTTTAATCGGCACTGGAATTACCAGCGACAATTTTATTCTTAACAGCGTTCCGTCGTTTGTTCACGTGCTCGCCCTATCGTATCTAACAGCCGGACTTTGGCGGGCAGATGAACGCGGTCTACTCAGTGCATCGCTGCTCTGGTTGAGCGTTAATTTGCTCTTTGAATTTGGTCAGCAATATGGCGCATTCGTGCTCGGATATCTTCCGTACAATGACGCGCCCTGGGTGAATCTTTTGCGCGACTATTTTTCACGTGGCGTATTCGACTGGGGTGATGTGCTGGGGTCAATGTTAGCTTTTTTCATAGTCAATTTTCGAGGCATCTTTCGCTTTGTTTTCGCCCTGAAATCACGATGCGTCCAGGACAGCCAGCGGTCAACGCCAGCGACTATCCACCGTCTATTATTCGCCTGCGCGTTAATAATCGGAGTGGGATCAATTGTAGGAAGCTCCACAGGATGCGGAAATGGGACTGACCGTTGCGCGCTAGCGGAACCCATTTACCTCTCTTACGAAGCCTTGCGCAGTCCAGTAAAAGCTGACAAGGAGACGCCACTCACCCATATCGGAAAAATATATGTCTACCAGAACTATCTGTTCATCAATTCAAAAAACGCGGGTGTCCACATGTATGACAACCATGATCCGGCCAATCCCCTGCCACTCGCTTATATTAACGTACCAGGCAATATCGACTTGGCGGTTAAAGACGGGATTCTTTTTGTAGACAGCTATATTGACCTAGTCGCCATCGATATTCGCGACGTTAATAACATCCATGAAACACACCGATTGGTCGACGTGTTTCCTTACAACGCCTATCAGAACATTCCAGAAGGCATTAATTTAAAGAATGTTGACTCAAAACTGGGCGTTGTGATCGGGTACAGGGAGAACAGCAATGTGCAACGTTAAACCAATGATGACTACTTTTCTACTCGCTCTCTCACTGTTCGCCTGCGCTGACAATGGGGGCAGCGGTAGTAGCACCAGCTCTGCAAGTGGAGGAGGCACAGACACAGGCCAGGCCGGATCTATGGCGCGTTTTTCCGTCGTCAACAACATGCTTTATGCGTTATCCGGTAGTAACTTGCAGCTAGTAGATGTTGCCATCCCAGAGACGCCCGCGTTATGGAATCGCGTTCCCGTTCAGTTCGATATTGAAACACTGTTCGCCTATGGCCCCTATTTGTTTATCGGCTCGCGCTCAGGTGTTTATATTTATGACAATACCGACCCATTGTTTCCCACTTTCCTTAGCCAGTTTACCCACGCACGCAGTTGTGATCCCGTCGTCGTGCAAGGTCACTACGCCTACGTCACGCTACGCGGGAATTCAAGTTGCAGGGGAGGACAGAATCAGCTCGATATTTTGGACATAACCAATGTCGCTAAACCTGTCCTAACCCGAACATATCCTATGCAAGAACCTTTTGGATTAGGCATTAGCGACGACACCCTCTTCATTTGCGATGGCCGCGCAGGGCTGAAAGTGTTTGACGTAAAAGACAAGTCTGCGATTGCGATAAAGGAAACGTATTCCGATGTAAATTGTTATGACCTAATTCCTAACAACGGCGTACTAGTGGTAAGCGCAGATGTCGGACTACTTCAATTTGATTATCGCGGGACAGAACTCGTTCTGCTCAGTGAAATTAAAATAACGACGAATAACAAAATTTAGGCGTCACCGCCTTTTTCCATGGCACTGGAGAATTCGCTAATGATTGGATTCACCAGTGCCAATTCATTTCCCCCTTTAACTGCAGTACCGACATTCCTAGCAGTGGGCCTCATCGCTATGATATCTTAGAGTCATGAATGAGTACTTCACCCAGCTTTTAGGTCCGTAATTGAAGCCGCTTATTTGGGTCGCAATGTTCATCATTGGCCTAGGAATAACGCTCGTAGGGTGGGCGTTTTGGTTAGAGCCTGCCAGCCTACGCGTCGCCGAAAATCGTTTGTCCATTTCCACCTGGCCAAGCACGTGCGACGGCCTACGCATCGCTGTACTGGCCGATCTTCACATCGGCTCGCCATTTAACGGCTTAGATCGCCTCAACGAAGTTATCGAGCAGACCAATAAGGCTGCACCGGATTTAGTGTTACTCCCCGGCGACTTCGTCATACAAGACGTAGTAGGCGGGACGTTCGTGCCACCCGAAGAGGCAGCAAAACGCCTCAAGAATTTGCACGCACCTATCGGCGTTTTCGCGGTTCTAGGCAACCATGACTGGGTTTTAGGCGCTGATCGCGTAAAAGCCGCGTTGGAAACGAATGGCATTCCGGTGTTAGACGACAAAAGCCAGTTGATCACGCATAACAGTTGTCAGCTCAATCTAGTTGGCATCAGTGATTTCGCGGAGGGGCCACATGCTGTAAAGGCCGCGCTCGCCCTGACCACGGCGTCGGCACCCACCCTAGTGTTTACCCACAACCCAGACGTTTTTCCAGAGATTCCAAAAGAGATCGCCCTCACCATCGCGGGTCACACGCACGGCGGCCAAGTATTTATTCCTGGCTTAGGCCGTTTGGTGATCCCGTCAAAGTATGGCGACCGCTATGCCATCGGTCATATTCAAGAATTAGGCAAACACCTATTTGTTAGCTCAGGCATTGGCACCAGCATCTTGCCTGTCCGCTTCTTGGTGCCGCCGGAAATAACTGTCCTTGAGGTGTTTCGCGAACCTTAGTTCGTCAACTGGTAAAATATTTTCCGATACGTCGTTCGCGCGTAATTCGCTTTTTAATTGGGACGAGCCAGCGCCCTCGGATCAGTCGTAAACGCAACCTTCGTCAGGCCACTCCTCTGCACCATCGCCATCAATTTAGCGACGTAACGATACGCTAGCTCGCCATCCGCCCTCAACTCAACGGTTGGTTGCGGCGACTCTTTAGCCATGCCTTGCAATCGAGCCGTCAAATCAATTTCTGTTATGACAGCATCGTCAAGATGCAGCGTTCCCTCATGCGTTAAACTGATGACACGCGGCTTCTGGATTTTGGCTGTGGTGGCTTGCGCTTTTGGCAGATCCAATTTAATTTTGTGCGTTAATAAAGGTGCTGTGACGATAAATATGACCAATAACACTAACATGACATCGACCAACGGCGTTACGTTGATTTCTGACATGGGTTGCGGGCTATTGCCGCGATCAAATTGGCCGAACGCCATTATTTCGACTCCTTGCGGGAATGCGCACTAACCACTTGCATAGCATGTTCCGATGTGAGGTGTTCGAGAAGGTCGTAGGCGAAACTATCCAGGGTATTGCCGAATACTTTCAAACGCCGTAACAAGCTGTTGTAAGCCACCACCGCCGGAACGGCACACGCGATACCTGCCGCCGTCGCGACCAGCGCTTCACCGATGGGTCCGGCCACGACGCTGAGATCGGTAGAACCCGTGGCGGTGATCTGCTGCAAGGTGCTCATCATGCCGATCACGGTACCAAAAAGACCAATAAACGGCGCCGTATTGCCAATGGTCGCCAGAAAACCTAAACCGGATTCAAATCGCGCGGTTTGATCTTGAATGGCTTGACGCAAAGCCCGCGTTAACGAATCCGAGAGGTTGCCAACCATACCCGACGCATGCTGGTGCGCACAATAATGGCGTAACGCTTGAATACTGTTTTCGGTGAGATGGGCCAGAGGCGCCGTATCTTTGCGTTCTACACTGGACAGCAAAAACACCACCGGACTCTCGCTAGCCCAAAATTGTTTTGCATAGATAATGTTAGCGCGATTGGCTCGCCACAGCTCACTCACCTTGTAAACAATGAGAAACCAACAAAATATCGACGTGAGCACCAATAGATAGAGAACAGCGGTCACTAATGGATCGTGACCAGAAAATGAAAACATGACAAATCTTCCCTACGCAATGATGGCTACTTAGATTCCTTAGTCAGCCGCGCTATCAGCGCAGGCTATCACGATTTTGCGACGCCCGCGTAAATCGCGCAATAGGAATTGGAATTGAGTGTTCGGCGTCAACTATCATAGCCGGTCGGCGCGACGACATAGGCAGGGCAGAATTCGACGTTAATCGAGGCAGGCGCGGACTTGCCCGCGCCTGCCTGACATGAGAAAGTCTTAGAACGAGACCACTATTGCAGCACAAGCGTCACCGCACCAATATCTGGCGCCTGTGACATAACAAGCACGCGCTCGCTGGACTGGAAGGCAGCCCCTGCCAGGGCAGTCCAATAAACGTAAGATTGGTTTCTAGCATCCAATTCAGCCTTAACGTCAACGATCATCACCGACTTTGGTAATACCGAGTCACCAACGAAGACGGGAATCGCTGCGCCCCACGCCCCAATGGCAGCAAAGTATCGGCGCGAATAGACCTTTGCCTGGTAAGCAAATGGATCCGCCACCAACGTCGGAAGCGGAGAAATTTGACTCCACACGGCCAATACATCACCCGTCGCCCCCACATTGACATCCAAGTGCGGCAATCCATCCGAGTGGCTCATAGTAAAGTGAATGGGATCTGCCGACTGCCAGCTGCCGGTGCCCAACTCCGCTGCCACAGAAACAACGTATTCAGACGCCTTCGCGTCGTAAGATGGCCAAGACAACGCGAGCTGTCCTTTGGCGTTTGCACTCGCACGCACGTCACCGATGGTCAATGCAGCCCCAAAACGGGTCGCGAGATTCGTGGGCTTTTGCCAATGTGTTCCAAACAGATTCAACTCCTGCACTTGCCAATATTGCGGCCAACTCGCGACAGACACTTCAGGCATTGAGACAAAAATGACCTTTGCGCCCATCTCCGTCGCAAACACAACCGCCTGCCTAACAATCGGCACCGAGCCCTTGTGCGCACCCTCACGCTTGGCAGGCACAGCCCATCCGCTACTTGCTGCGTAAACGCTGCCCCATAAGCCGTCTGCCGATAAATCACCCGTGACGCGACGGTTCCACTGATTCCAAACAGCGGCGACCGAGCCATCCACCAACGAGGTGATCGCAAGCGATGTGATATCCGTTTGAACGGCCAGGTTTAATGCAGGCAAACTCTGCCAAACGCCGTTGGTATCCAAAGTGGCTACGCCCAATTGGCGCATGCGCCGCAATTCGCGAACCCAGGTAACGATTAACGTACCCAGATTGTCGCGCCGCAATGACACATCGACGATTGGCCCCAACGTATTCGTTGCCAACGGGGTTGCCTTTGCCCAGCCCATCCCGACCACGTATTGTTGAACATACACACTGCCTGCCGTTGACCATGCCGCGAAAACGTCGCCAGACTCGGTTTGCACTATTTCACTCGTTCGATCCGACACGGTCTGTTCCGCAGAACGTGCGAACGTCTCCCACGCCTTTGCCCCACTAGGCTTCAACTGGAACGACTCCACAGGAAATTGATTGACCACGTGACCACTCGTGTTGCGCGCCAATGTTAGCCCAAGCAATTGTTGCCCGGATTGAGCGACGTCGGCACCTGTCTTGTGCCACGACATGGATGAATCCAACGAGCGATCTACTAAGACGCGATCAGATGTCTGCAGGGGCCGTGAGTCACGCAAGGCAAACCAGGTAGTCGGAATATGACAAATTTCACATTTATCGGACGACCGAACATGCTTAATCGATTTTCCGCCGGCGGTTTTGCCATGACAGCCAGCACAGCTTGACGTGAAATTCGCGTGATCGATTGGAAGCCCTGGGTAAAGCGGCAAGGGAACCGGGACAATGCCGTCTGAGGCACTGTCAGTTATCGTAATGACCACCCGGTCTGGCGTGCTTTGATACACGCCATCGCTCACCACCAGCTCGGCCGTGTAAACGCCGACACGATCAGGCAACAGCTCCATTCGTCCCTGCGTTTCTGTGAACGCGAGTTCCGCGCGGCTGAAGGTCGGTCGCGTCACCAGCGTCCAGGTGTAATTCAGCAGGTCATCATTGAAATCAAAAGATTCAGTGCCATCCAGGCTCACAACTTCGCCGATTGGGGCGGAAATATTGTGGCCTGCATTGGCAATCGGCGCGATATTGGGCAACTTGCAGCCAACCAATAGGACAGTAAGACCCAAAAGCGTAAAAAGCGCGACGCGCCAAGTGCGGCCAGATGCGAAGACGTGCATGATTTCCCCCGTGTATCCTTGTTGTTTGACGTTGGATGCCAGATCACGGCTGGAAGCTCTGGCATTCTTTATCGTTACCGACTAAGCGTAGTAGGGAGTTAGGCCTTGCGCAAGGCAAGTCCGCCATACTTCTGCTAAGCTTTCAATAAGAAGGAGCGCCAGTCACGTCGACAACACAGGCGTTTTTAGGATCACGCGTTTAGGACAGCCATTCACGGTGCAAGATTTGCTTTACTACTTTCATGTATTGCGAAAGTCGTAACTCACTTGAGGGCGCTGACGATGAAATCCACCCACTCACATCGCACAATTTCTCCGCACTGGATCGCCAGTTTTTTCATTTTTGCCACCTTGATTTCGACCGCAGCTTGGGCCGGTTCGCCACGTACTGCACTCAAGAAAGGTGTTTTCCTCATTGCCACACATCAACTGAATGATTCCAGCTTCAACCACGCGGTAGTTTACCTAACTGAATACAACGAGGAAGGAACTTACGGTTTAATTGTTAACCGGCCAACCGACATTCCCTTGGCCGAAGCCGTTGCCGATTACGGCAAGCCCAACCACCCCAAAGACTTGCTCTATTTCGGCGGCCCGATGCATGCACAATACATGTTTGTGCTAACGCGCACCAAGAACCAGCAAGATATTGCACCCGTTTCTCAAGGCGTGTTTTTTGCTGCCGGTACGGACGCTGTAGAACGCCTCACCAAGCCTGCCTTTGCACACGACATCACGCGTACCTATGGTGGCTTTTATAGCTGGGGCGCCGAACAGCTCAAAACGGAAATCGACCGGGGTGACTGGCTCGTCGTTCCCGAGGACGCTAACATCATTTTTAGCACCAAGCTCGATGGCCTATGGGCAACGATGATTAAGAAATGGAAGGGTAACTGGTCGTAACTTTTATTATCCCGCAAACAGTTTGTAGGCGGGATTATCGCTTTCCGACCAATGAGGATAGTCAATTTCGCGCAAAAACGCGGCGAATTCCTCGTTTTCTTGCTGGGGCACTTGAACCCCAATCAAGACACGTCCATACGCCGCACCGTGGTTACGGTAGTGGAATAAGCTAATATTCCATCGGCTGCCCATGCGCGTCAAAAAGTGCAACAAGGCGCCAGGGCGCTCCGGGAATTCAAAACGATACACTTGCTCGTCGGCAGCCTTTGTCGCATGGCCGCCGACCATATAGCGAATATGCAGTTTCGCCATTTCATTGTCGGACATATCTACTACGGCGTAACCGTCAGCACGCAGGCGCTCTAACACCGCGTCTTTTTCACGCGGACCGTCACGCAATTGAATGCCGACAAAAACCTGCGCTTGATGACTGTCTGCAAATCGGTAGTTAAATTCTGTTACCGAGCGTTGACCAATCGAGTGACAAAAGCGTCGAAAACTACCCGCTTCTTCAGGAATGGTAACGGCCAACAAGGCTTCGCGCTGCTCGCCAATTTCGGCACGCTCCGCCACGTGGCGTAAGCGGTCAAAGTTCATGTTAGCGCCGCTGTCGATGGCGACCAAACTCTTGCCGGTGATGCCCGTACGCTCAACGTACTTCTTCATACCCGCCACCGCCAGTGCACCCGCCGGTTCGGCAATGGAACGCGTGTCGTCGAAAATATCTTTAATCGCCGCGCAAATTTCGTCGGCGGTCGCTAACACCACTTCGTCAACCAATTCGCGCGCGATGCGAAATGTTTCCTCGCCAATTTGACGTACAGCGACACCGTCAGCAAACAGGCCAACCTGATCCAGAACAACGCGCTTTTGGTGCTTGAGCGCTTCATACAAACACGCGGCGTCCACTGGCTCCACGCCAATGATTTTCACGTCGGGCCGCAGTTTTTTCACATAGGCAGAAATCCCCGCGATTAATCCGCCACCGCCGACAGGAACGAAAATCGCGTGAATATCGTCCGGGTGCTGGCGCAAGATTTCGCGCGTCTCCACCGTGAACGCGACGCGACGGGGCTGGAGGCG
>JANOTC010000057.1:0-3199 GCA_031416175.1 Gammaproteobacteria bacterium | reverse complement strand
GTTAATCATGAACGTCTTGTCGTCTTCCAAGTGGGAGTCAATGAAACGCCGCGTCTCCGCATGTTGAATAATGACGGTACTGGCGGGCATGTACATATTGCCGTAGGCATGATCACCGTGCGCACTGCTATTGACGGCATAGAGAATGGGCTTTTTCCCCAGGAATTTCTTACTCAACGTTTGAACCTGCGCGTTCAAGCGTTGATTAATCATCGTATCGACTAATAACGCGCCTTTCGTGCCGATTATTAGCCCACTACTGGTCGCCGCCGCACCCCCTTTCGCATTGAGATCCTTGGCATTGTTCGCGTAATAGGCGTAAACACCCTCGGCGAGTTGCTCACTCACCATTTCAACTTTATTCGCGTCCCAAATTGGCTCGCCCGCGTGGACTACAGCGCTGAAAGCCGTGGCCATGACGGCCGTGATTAGACTGTATTTCATGTCATTCTCCAAAAAGTGTGGTAGTTAGGTAAAGTCTACGCCTGGTATAATTGCAACACAATCCGATATTTTAGCCAGTGATATTTGCAAAAATGCAAGCACCTGAAGACCTGAACGACCTACGCTTAGTTGCTTGGATAGCTGAAACTGGCTCCCTCGCCGGTGCGGCCAAGCGCCTGGGCGTCAACCACGCCACGGTATTTCGCCGCCTAAATCATTTGGAAGAGCGCACCAAGACCCGCTTGTTCGAGCGCACCGGCGGCCGTTACCACGCTACGCCCGCGGGCGAAGAATTGGCGTTGGCAGGCGCTGAAATGGAATTGGCCGCGAAGCGCGCATTGCTCCGTGTCGCCGGGCACGATCTCAGGCCAAGCGGACAGGTACGCGTCACCACTACCGACACATTCGCGTTAACGCTGCTCCCGCAGATAATCGCACTGTGTCGGGCGCGGTATCCGCAAATCACCCTAACAGCCATTGTCGAAAACCGCTCCGCCGACTTATCCAAACGCGATGCAGACATCGCCCTGCGCCCGACGGCGAAACCACCGGATCACTTGATCGGCAAGCTTATATCCCCCATTGAGTTTTGTGTGTATGGCGAGCCTGGATATTTGGAGAAGAATATTTATCCGCCGCAAGATGGTCGTCACACATGGATCGCGCTCGACGATTCATTCAATGGCCACCCGACATTGCGTTGGATGGAATCCTTCGTGGATTTCGAAACAATCGGTTATCGCACGAGTAGCTTCGGCATGGTCCGTAAAGCCTGTGAAGTCGGATTAGGGTTAGCGCTACTTCCTAGCATTTTAGGCGATGAGTCTAACATTCTTCAGCGTGTCGGCGATCCGGTACAGAGCTGCTCGACCCCGTTATGGCTATTAATTCATCCCGATTTACGTAACACAACGCGCGTTAAGGCGGTATTTGATTTGATGTATGAGGCGTTGCGGAAAGCATACACCGCCCAGCTTTCTCGATCCGATGGGATCGACGAAGATCGTGATTCGAGCGCTGGATAGAGGCATTCGAGCGTGCGCACTCAGACGCAAAAAACCCATCCTAGTCTCGTTGGCAAATTAGCTTAATTTTTAGCGATGAGTTGCTATACTACGACGGCGTTAGATCGCAATTTTGTCATTGGCCGAATCCAATTGAGAATAACTATGAAAAAAGCACAGATAATGTTTTGGTTCTCGCTTGCATTCTTAGTGTCTTGCGGCGGCGCTAACGCGCCAGAACAGGTTGAGTTGGGGATTACCCAATACACCCCGGTTGCGGGTCAGCGTGTCGACCCATCCACAGGAATTGAACTCACCTTCAGCAGGGCACTACCCAATGCCTCGGCGTTGTCAAACGTTCGCCTGGTCGGGCCGAGCGGCGCACTAACAGGTATTTTAGACATTGACACTTCTATGCGTCATGCGCGCTTCTACCCCGCTACCGGCCTACTACCCGATACGCATTACCGTGTCGAAATCGACGACCTAAGGGATGTTACGGACGGTGAAAAATCGTCGGCGCCCGTGTCTTGGGAGTTCGACACGAACAAACTTGACGTTACAAAGATTAACCAGCCCAGCCCAATCGCGAATACTCGGCCGCAAATGTTATTTAACAACGACGGCGACGGGATTATTGCTTGGGAGTTGCAGAGTGGCGTGTCATCACGCACGTCGCTGGTCTATGCGCTATTTGATCACGTAAATAAGGTGTGGGGTCCGGCAAGAGTACTCACAGACGATAGCTCTCGTTCCGTGATGCGGATCGCCGCAACAAATGCGCATTTTCTGGTCGTTTGGGACGATGTAAATATACCGATGGCTGCCATGATTGAAGCTCGTGGCAATACGGCGCCGCGTGTTTCCCGTATTTTCGACTGGAGCACCCCCTCGACTGGGTTGCCAGGTCCCGCCTCGTATCGACCTGGTGGACAATTCTCGGTCGCGGCGCTGAATGGTGAGTTTGCTGTCGCGTGGGCCCTCGTTGTGTACGATGTCACGACGGAAAAATATGCGCCAAAGATCTTTCTCTCCACAATTAAGGCGGACAGCGCTACTACATCCGAATGGGAAGCCCCGTTGGAAATAGCCTCAGGCGGTGCGATCACTCGCCTCACCCTGTCAAAAAGCGACGACGCCTTTTTAGTCAGTTGGATAAAAGAATCCGGCAACGATATCGCTGTACATGCAATGATTGTAGACTCGACCACGCGAACTTTGGGCGCGGATCAGGTCGTATTCACAGATTCCGCAAACCGCCGGGCGGCGACACTCTCGTTTGCGGGTTATCAGAATTCTTTTATCGCGGTCTGGGATCATACGGATGGCAAGATTCACGCGCGCGTGCAAGAGAACGGCGCCTGGACTCCCGATCAGGCGATTAGTGCCGGTGTACTGGCTCCCGAGCCGGGCTACGGCGTTGGCCGTGCGCCACTTGCAGCGGCAACGGTCGACGGCTTCCTTGTTTCATGGAGCGATTCGGATGTAAGAGCCGTGCAATTGACGAAAGATGGGGATGGTGCCTGGCAAGCGTCAACCGAGCAGCTCGTCGCACATCTCGCGTGCGCCACAACGAAGATTGCGTCGATTCAGCAGGCGGCCGGGCGAAATTGGATCACGCTCGGGCGATCTCCTCGGTTATCGGAGACTTGGCGTATTTTGAGTGAAAATGGCGGCTTTGGCGGAGGCAGAGGAGGCGGTGGTGGCGGAAACAGGTTCGGCACGCGGGCGTGTTTCGACTCGAATCCGGG
>JANOTC010000056.1:0-4001 GCA_031416175.1 Gammaproteobacteria bacterium | reverse complement strand
GGCACCTCGATGTCGGCTCATCACATCCTGGGGCTGTAGTCGGTCCCAAGGGTATGGCTGTTCGCCATTTAAAGTGGTACGCGAGCTGGGTTTAGAACGTCGTGAGACAGTTCGGTCCCTATCTGCCGTGGGCGTTGGAGATTTGAGAAGAGTTGCTCCTAGTACGAGAGGACCGGAGTGAACGTATCTCTGGTGTACCGGTTGTCACGCCAGTGGCAGCGCCGGGTAGCTACATACGGACGGGATAACCGCTGAAAGCATCTAAGCGGGAAGCCTCCTTCAAGATGAGATCTCCCTGGGTCTTTAAGGTCCCTAAAGGGTTGTTGAAGACTACGACGTTGATAGGCTCGGTGTGGACATGCAGTAATGTATGAAGCTAACGAGTACTAATTGCCCGTGAGGCTTGACCATATAACACCCAAGTGTTTTGGGTGACGACGCGATTGAGAATGGCTTCGATGAATTCAATGGATTCAAAGAATTCTCTGCTCTGCTCTATTTTCGAACTTTTAGCTTTCTGAATTGGACGACTGAGCTCAACAAATAGCTTAGCGTCAACCGTTTTGCCTGGCGGCCATAGCGAGTAGGAACCACCCGATCCCATCCCGAACTCGGAAGTGAAACTGCTCAGCGCCGATGATAGTATGGGGTTTCCCCATGTGAAAGTAGGACACCGCCAGGCTCTCAATCTCTAGCCCCGCCCAGGTTCGCCTCGGCGGGGCTTTTTTTTACCCGTCTTTTATTGAGGCCGTGTTTTTCGTGCTCGGTTACTGCTTACTCTTTTCCTATTTATTGTGTTATTGCGCAGTTTTTCGTAATTTCCACCTTAAGATTACCCTGCAGGGTTGACGACATAAGCTGCGTCGGGGTAGTTTGTGGTTTCGGGCGCCATCCTAAAAATTTCATGTCGCGGCGTGCCCACAAATCTCGTACTTTGCATAATTACCAAGCAGCGTTAAGGAAGGAAACGGATGACTCAAAATTCGCAACAGTGGAACGATCAGCTTAATCCTATGGCCGTCATGGAAATGGCTTCTGCCTATTGGAAGTCCAGCGTCTTGCATACTGCTGTCGGGCTTGATGTTTTTACTAAGCTAGCGGGCAAGAAGGCAACAGCAGCGGAGTTGGCGCGGGAGTGCAGTGCCGATGAGCGCGGCGTGGAAATGATCTTAATCGCCTTGGTGCCGATGGGATTTTTGGTCAAGGAGGAGGGGCGTTTTTCTAACAGCGCGCTTTCCGATACCTTCTTGGTCCGTTCGAGTCCGCGCTTTCAAGGCGGAATCGTTTCAATGTTTGAGTCCTGGGTGAGTGCCTGGTCTAAACTAGGCGATGCAGTTCGCACCGGCGCGCCGGTTGTGGAGAAACAGCACGACCATGGCGACGAAGAAACCTACACTTACATTATGGGCATGCTTTACCGTGGTATTCCGCAGGCAGACTTGTTAGCTAAGGAAGTACCGCTCACGGGAAAACGCCGAATGTTGGATGTCGGGGGTGGTCCTGGGATTTTTACCATCACGATGTGCAAGAACAATCCAGGTCTCAAAGGCGTGGTGTTTGATTTGCCACAGACCTTACGCGTTACTCGCGACATTATTGCTCGATTTGGCGCCGCAGGCTCGGTTGAGACCTGCGAAGGAAGTTATCTTGAAGATGAATTTGGATCGGGTTTTGATGTCGTATTATTGTCGTCAATGATTAGCCAAGAGGGGCCGGACGTCATTAGATCCATTTTGACGAAGTCTTTCAAAGCGATGGAGAGTGGCGGCAAATTATTGGTGCAAGAACAGTTTTTAAACACAGAAAAGAGTGGCCCCCTATTGCCCGTGTTGATTGGCTTAAATCAATTAGTCCATACGCCCGCAGGGCGCGCTTACTCGGCTAAGGAAGTGGCAGATATGGCCGTCGAGGTGGGGTTTACCGATGTTTCGTTTAGACCTTTGCCTGAGCCGAGTCCCTTCACTTTAATTACTGGCATTAAACCTTAAAAATGGCGGCATTATGAATTTGGCAAAGAAGAAAAGAATAAATTTGTCGGTTAGGGGTGAGCACGTGTTAGAGCGAGGACGGTGGACTATTCGCGCTATCGCGATATCGGTGAGTCTCGTTGGTGTGGCGGGTGTAGGTGGCGCTTTTGCGGCTGCGCCTGTTGCGGCTGCGCCCGTTGGGGGAGCGGCTAATGTGGCAAAGGCTGCTCCGGCGGTTCCCGCTGCTCCCGTAGCTCCGCCGATGCCTAGCGGCGATGATATTGTGCGTGCGTGTGACAATAAACTTCCCGGTTTAGACCAGCAGTCGCAATTGAGTATTACGTTGAAGGAGCAGAGTGGGACAGCGAAGAAGACCGTTTATCTGCGGCTGTGGAAAGACATGAAGGGCGCGGACGATATCATTGATAAGATGGTGTTGTTTACTGTGTTTCCGCCGGATGCAAAAGGCTCCGGCTTTATGCGTTGGGCGTATACGGCAGCCTCGGCCCATAACGCGGAGCAGTGGGTATATTTGCCTGTGTTAAAAAGCACTCGTCGGGTGTCGATGCGTGACTTAGGCGATAGTTTCTTGGGCTCTGATTTGACCTACGGTGATATCACGTATCGGACTGTCGAGGAAGATGCGCACGAATTGGTGCGCATTGATCGCGACGATAAGGGTAATGATTTTTATGTTGTACAGAGCGTTCCTAAAGATAAGGAGCCGCAGTATAGCCGTAAATTGTCTTGGTATTCCAAAACCGCGGTGCCAGAAGAATGCGTGAAAGTTCGAGTCGACTTTTATGATCGGAAGAATGCATTTTTAAAACGTCAAATGTTGAATTGGCAGCGTGTCGGCACGGCATGGGTATGGGACAAAGTTTTCGTACAAAACGGGCAAACCTTTCATACGTCGTATTTTGAAGTGAGTAAGGTGAAGATTAATGTCGGATTGAAAGACGACTGGTTCACCCAGCGACGGTTGGAGCAAGGTCTAAATTAATTCGCGTAAAAGCTTGTAACTCACGAATAGGTTTGGTTTAGTTGGTTCCCGTATGAGGAAGTCGGTAATAACATGCACGGGCACAATTTGCGTTATTTGAGGCGCAAATTGTGCCGACGCGCCGATGCGGGATATAGCTTTACGTAGACTCACCATCCAACAACTCAATCCAATGCTTCACGGGAAGCGCGGTGTCGGTGCCAATGTGAAGTTGGCAACCGATGTTGGCTGTTACGATTAAATGCGGTGCGTCGCTTTGAAGTGCATTTACCTTGTTGCGTAAAAGTTGTTGAGACAGTTCAGCTTGTAGGATTGAGTAGGTGCCAGCGGAGCCGCAACACAGGTGACTATCAGGCACATTGGTTAACGTATAGCCGAGTCGGCTTAATATAGATTCCACTGCACCGTTCAATTTTTGCCCGTGCTGAAGTGAGCAGGGTGAATGAAACGCGACCCGTTTTTCTGATTTGGTTTTAAATTGTTGTAAGTCAAACTTGGCCAAGAACTCACTCAAGTCACAGGCGAGCGTGCTGACGCGATGCGCTTTCTGGGCGTAATCCGCATCATGTTTTAGTGCTTCGCAGTAGTCTTTCAGGACGGGTCCGCAGCCACTGGCTGTTATGACGATGGCCTCAGCGCCGTTTTCTATCGCGGACCACCATGCGTCGATGTTTTGCTTCATAAACACGTGCGCTTCTTTTTTTTCCGACAAATGAAGACTAAGCGCGCCGCAGCAGCCTTCTTTGGTGATGGGCTGCACTGAAACGCCAAGCCGATCAAGCACTCGCGCGGTGGCCGCATTGGTGTTGGGTGTGGCGCTGCTTTGAACGCAGCCCTGAAATAGAATTACTATGCGCGCGTGGCGCGCGGACGGCCAGGCGCTTCCTTGTTGGCGGGGTGGGACTTTTTTCTTTAGCGTCGCAGGAAGGACGGCCCTAAATGTTTGCCCGACGCGAAGTAGCGGTCCAAATCGGTTGGGGTAAGGCAGTACAGCCCTCAGCGCGTAATGAAGCAATCTCTGCGGCCATGGG
>JANOTC010000055.1:0-5842 GCA_031416175.1 Gammaproteobacteria bacterium | reverse complement strand
AGCTGGCGGTCGCCTACGAGAAAAGCGGCGCATTGGGTAAATCAGCGGCGGAGTATGAGCTTGTATCCCAGCTTTATCGCGACCCCGCGAAGAGCCGCAATGCGCTGTGGACGGCGGCCAACCATTTTGCAACGGCAGGCGCAACGGAAAAGGCGACTGCCGCGTTAAGTCGTTACATTGTGAAGTTTCCTCAGCCTTTTGATATGGCGCTGGAAGCACGCGCTATTTTAGTCGCGCTTTACGGAAAAATGGGCGCACATCCGCAACAGCGTGAATGGCAGCTCGATCTCATTCGCACGGATGCGTCTGCCGGTGCTGAGCGATCTGATCGCAGTAAAGAATTGGCGGCATTAGCCAGCTTGAGTATCGCCGATGACGAGGCGACGACGTTTAGTAAAATTGCGTTACGCGCGCCGCTCAAAAAGTCGGTGAAGGCGAAAAAAGCGGCTATGGAAAGTGCGTTTTCTGCCTATAACAAAGCGGTCGCATTGGGTGTTGAGTCGGTGGTGACAGCGGCGACGTATCGGGTCGCCGAGTTGTATTTGTCGATGGCCAAAGCGCTTGCCGCGTCCGAGCGGCCAAAAGGCTTATCCGCGCAAGAACTGGAAGAATATAATATGCAGTTGGAAGAGCAGGCGTACCCGTTCGAAGAAAAAGCCATCGCGTTACATGAAGACAACGCCGAGCGGGTCAAAGGCGGAGTCTACGACGAATGGGTTCGCCGTAGTTACAGCGTTCTGGGTCAGCTAAAACCAGCTCGTTATGCGAGAAGCGAGAAGGGTATCGATGGCATTACGAGCGTCAATTAGATGTTGGTTGGCGTTGACGGTGTGTGTCGGGTTGGTGGCGTGCGCGTCCACATCCACGGTTCCTGCGGCGGCGTCGCCAGGCCAGCGCAGTGCTCCGTCATTGCCAGCCCAGACTCGTGCGCCCAATCCTCCCGATTTGCCACGGTTGGCAGTAAGAGAAAAAGCGGAGACTTCGCCGCCTTTGCTATCGCCTCCCCAGAATCGGCAAACCTCGTCTCCTGATCCAGACCGACAAAAGGCGCAGTACGCGTTGGCACTGCAACAACTTCAAGGTGGCCAGACGGCACTTGCTGAACAGAGTCTGCGCGAAATCACCAAAGCGCAAACACCCCTGCCGGGCGCCTACGCCAATCTTGCTATTCTGCGTCTTCGCGCCAATGATGGGGTAGAGGCAGAAAAATTATTGCTCGAAGCAATCAAACGAAACGCGCAAAATTCAGAATATTATAACCTTCTGGGGTTATCCTTGCGTTACCAGGGCCGTTTCTTACCCGCAAAAGAGGCCTACGAACACGCCTTACAAATTGACGGCGGCAACGCAAATGCAATGCTGAATCTTGGCATACTGTATGACCTTTACTTGGTGGACTTGGTGAACGCAAAGCGGTATTACCAGTCATATCTAAAAATTCGTCCGGATGAGTCCCAAGCTGTTGGTGTGTGGCTGACTGATCTTGAGCAACGGATAGGAAAATGAAATGGGTGGGGGCGTAATGAGGACATTTCTTTTTTTTCTGCTCATGAGCGGGACGGTCGCTTTAACTCCATTTACGCTTGCTGTGGGTGAGGAACGCCTGGACTTGGAAGGCAGCAATGTCTTTGGAAGCCGAGAGTCACCCAAAGCGCTTTATGTGGTTCCCTGGCGACCGTTAGCAAGTGGTGACATTGTCGGTCTGCAAGTCGAAACATTGTTAGACGAAGAATTGGAGCCGATTGATCCCGAGGCTTTTCGGCGACAAGTCGAGTTCTACGACGTTTTGCACGCGAAGAAAGAGACAGTCGAGCGCTAGATTCTCTAATTATTTGAAATAAAAGCGGTTGGGAGTAATAACGATGGAAACCTATTCCACGATGGTGCGTTTTTTTCAGGAAGGGGGGGCTTTCATGTACCCCATCCTCTTGGTGTTTGCTCTGGGTGCGGCTATCGCCATTGAGCGTTACCTATTTCTTTCCCGCGCAAAAACCGGCAATAGCCAACTTTGGGCGAAGTTGCATCCTTTAATTCAAGCCGGAAAGTTGCAAGAGGCCGCGAGTTTGACCGCAACGTCACAAACGGCATTAGCGAGGGTTCTGGCGCCAGGTCTGCAAAGGGCGCGAAATGGCCACAAAGCGGAAGAGATTGAGTCGCTACTAGAGGAAGGGTTAATGGAGGCGATCCCACGTTTTGAGCGGCGCACACATTATCTCGCAACCTTCGCTAACATCGCAACCTTGTTGGGCCTTCTGGGCACGATCGTCGGGTTAATTCAGGCCTTTATTGCTGTTTCCCAAGCGGACCCCGCCGAGAAGGCTGATTTGCTTTCTTCCAGCATTTCGGTGGCAATGAATACAACGGCGTTTGGACTGATCGTCGCTATTCCACTTTTGCTTATTTTTACCATTCTGCAAACCAAAACAAATGAAATTGTCGACGGTCTTGAAGTAGCGTCCCTCAAATTCTTAAACCTAATTGTTGCGCGCAACGGTCATGGTTAAGTCGAAACGCAAAAGAAGTCGACGCCGCCTGTATGGGGAAGTGGACATAGATATTACCGCAGTTATGAATCTGATGGTTATATTAGCGCCTTTCTTGTTGCTGACCGCCGTGTTTTCCCGCATCACCATTCTCGATCTTTATTTGCCCAATCCCTCGCCGAGTGCGACACCGCCTGCTGACACCTTTCAGTTGGAAGTGGTGGTAAGAAAAGACCGCATTGAATTGCGTGAGCGCGCCACTGGAACGGCGTTGAAACTTGATCGGCAGGTAGGCGGTTTTGATTTGAAGCCGTTGACTGCGGCACTTGAAAAAGTGAAAGAAAAATTCCCCGCCAAATTGGAAAGCACGCTGTTAGCGGAGTCGTCAACGGACTACGACACGCTAGTCAAAGTCATGGATGCAATGCGCGTTAAGGAAGGTAGCTCGGAAGGTGTGTGGGTTGATATGTTCCCTTCTATTTCCATTGGCGATGCGCCACCAGAGCGTGGCGCGTTGGGCGCCGGTCGATGAAGCGATTCAGTGCTCTAGACGAGCGTCGTAAACGTCGTCGAAAAGTAACGGCGACCATCAATCTCGTTTCACTTATGGACATTTTTACCATTCTTGTTTTTTTTCTGTTAGTAAACTCAACAGAAGGAGAAGTTTTACCAAGCTCGAAAGTAAAGCTGCCGGATTCAGTTGCACAGTTAAAACCACGGCAAACTATCGTCATTGTTGTTAGTAACGAAGATATCGTTGTGCAAGGACGCAGAGTTGTGACCGTGGCGCAAGCTTTGGGTGGCGGGGATATCATCGAACCCTTGAAGACAGAGTTAGCCTATTTGTCCAATCGACCCGGTTCCACTGGACGTCCCATCGAGAAAACCGCAGTGACGATATTGGGTGAGCGTACCATTCACTACAGTCTGCTGAAGAAAATCATGATGACGTGTTCCTCCGCACACTATTCAGATATATCATTGGCCGTAAATCAGAAAACTAAAGGCGCGGGGTAGCGCATGTTAGTCGTCTCGGTTGTTGCACCGTCATCGCCGTGGACATCTTTCGATGAGGACAATCGTCGTTTTCGCCGTGTGCTCGTCCCTTTATTAGCGATTTTTACCGTGCTAAGCCTAATCATGCCATTCTTGCCGGTGCCGCAATTGACGCGGGAACGCCAAGAAGCGCTGCCGCCGCGACTTGCCAAAGTCATCATGGAACAACGCAAGCCGATACCGCCACCGCCGCCTCCCGTCCAAGTTCAGCCCATTCAAGCAGAAAAGCCCCCGCCTAAGCCGGAGCCAAAAGCCGAGCCGAAGTCAGAGCCCAAAGTGGCCGCTGCCCCCCCTAAGCAAAGTGCTGCCCCGAAACCCGTGCCGACTGCAAAAGAAGCGGTGGCGCGCGTAGGATTGCTGGCTATGCGCAATGAGTTGGCCGAGTTGCGTGAATCCAATACCTTGCGCAGCTTTAAAGACGCACCCAACCAATTAATTCGATCGGCACCGGCGAAAGCGAATGTGGCGGCCCCGATAGTAGAAGACGTTTCATTGGGTAGTGGCGGAATTGATGTTAGTCGACTAAGCCGCAATGTAGGTAAAACCGAATTGGCGGGGCATTCAACTGCGGCTGTGTCAGCGGGCGCGGCGGGTGGAAACGACGAGACGGTAGGCAATAACAAAAAACGCAGTCGTGGACGCACGGTGGAAGATATTCAACTTACCTTGCAATCACACAAAGGCAGTTTCGACATTCTTTACAGCAAGGCTTTGCGCAACAACTCAGCATTGAAAGGTCGCGTCGTTTTTGAGCTGACTATCGCGCCATCCGGTGAAGTGGTCCAGTGTAAAATCTTAGGCAGTGAACTCAATGAGCCTGAGTTGGAGCGCCGCTTTTTAGTGAAACTTCGCTCCATTAATTTTGGCGTAAAAGACGTAGAAACAACCGTCATTTCCTATCCGCTTGATTTCTTCCCGTCCTAACAAAATGGTGAACGTAACAACCTCGCGCAGCGAAGCGGTAGTCATCGTTCACGGCTTGTGGATGCGCAGTCCGGTCATGCTTTTGTTGGGTCATCGGCTGCGTAAAGCGGGTTTCGTACCTTACTATTTCAACTACGCAACGCGTCTAAAAGACGTGAAAGGCGCCGCGCCGCAACTCGCCGAATTAATACGCCAGGAGGTCCGCGAAAACACCCTTCACATCGTCGCCCACAGTCTTGGCGGGCTAGTGGCGTTGACTATGTTGCAAAACACGGCCGATGTTCGAATGGGTCGGGTCGTGACCCTGGGTTCTCCCTTGGCGGGTAGCTCCGTCGCTCAAACTTTGCGTAAGACGCGGTGGGGGACATGGTTGCTAGGTGGCGCCTTGGATATTCTTTGTGAAGGGGTAAGCAGCGTCCCAAATGGCGTTGAAGTAGGCGCGGTGGCGGGTACTATACCGATAGGTCTCGGGCGATTCCTAGCGCACATGCCGCTGCCCAATGATGGCACCGTCGCGGAAAGCGAGTCCTCCCTTGCCGGTTGCGCTGATAGTATTTCCCTTCCTGTCTCTCATTTTGGCTTGCTTGTGGCGCAATCCGTGGTGTATCAAATCACGCTGTTTCTACGCACAGGTAAGTTTCTTCAACTTGGCTAGAATTCAATAGGTATCGCGGCATTCTGTGGCTTTGGACCGCGTGCCCCGTCAATTCGACGCGTACTTTCTTACCAAGTACCGTTAAGAGTGCTAGAATCCCGCCCTTCAAAACCTCCGCAAAGAGAATAAACACGTGGGCGACAAATACCGGGCGAACAGAGGGGCGCGCGTGTGACCCGAATCCTCGGCATTGATCCTGGCTCGCTTGTAACGGGCTTCGGCGTGATTGAAGTGGCAGGCTCCAAAACGCATTATGTCGCCAGTGGCTGCATCCGTATCGCCAGCAAGCCGTTTCCAGAGCGGTTGCGGGAAATATTTGATGGCATCGGTGAAATTATTACGCGCTATTCGCCGGAAGATATGGTCATTGAGCAAGTGTTCGTGAAGATAAACGTTTCTTCGGCCTTGAAATTGGGGCAGGCGCGCGGCGCTGCCATTTGTGCGGGCGTTACGCGGGACCTGAAAATTCACGAATATTCCGCCACTCAAGTTAAACAAGCCGTGGTTGGCAAAGGCAATGCGGCCAAGGAACAAGTCCAACATATGGTGTGTGCATTATTGTCCCTACCCGCGCGGCCCCAAGCGGACGCCGCCGATGCATTAGCCATTGCGCTTTGTCATGTCCAAACGCGCAATGTGGCGCAAAAAATTCGTCTAGCTGAAAGTTCGCGGAGGCGGCTATGATCGGTCGCCTGTCGGGTACCTTGTTCGCCAAATCCGATTC
>JANOTC010000054.1:0-6355 GCA_031416175.1 Gammaproteobacteria bacterium | reverse complement strand
TGCAGGTTGTCAATCGTTGCGGCCTGTCGATACGATGGCGTCCTCGATTGATGCTGAATTGGCAGATGCCAAGATGCCGCCTGCTGCGCCGCAACGAAGTTTAGTACCAACGGATATCAGCCAAGCACTTCTGCCGCCACTGCAATTTGGTGTCGGCAAATCTAAGCCTCAAGAGCGAGAGGGGCGCTTCGATTTTTCTGCAGAAAACGTAGCGGCACGGCAAGTGTTTATGAGTTTGGTTGAGGGAACATCTTATAGCATGGTCGTTAGCCCAGACGTGACGGGGTCTATGTCCATGCAGTTAAAAAGTGTTACTGTTCCTGAGGCGCTAGCTGCGATTCGCGAGTCCTATGGTTATGAGTTTCGGCGCGACGGTCGTCGTTTTCTTATCCAAGGAACCACCCTGCAAACGCGTGTGTTCACAGTGAATTATTTGGATGTCAGTCGCAAAGGGCATTCGCAGATTAAAGTGTCTTCAAGCGATTTGCAGACGGGCGCTGCAGGTTCTGCGGCGGGCGCAGGCAGTGGTGCGGCCGGTGCGAGCGGAGGGAAGTCTCCCGGAATTCAATTGGATACAAACTCGAATTCAGACTTCTGGAAGACAACGGAGATGACGCTCAAGGCGATTGTGGGTTCGGAGGGCGGAAGGCACGTTGTGGCAAATGCACAGGCGGGCCTAATTGTAGTGAAAGCGACCCCGGCGGAACTCAGAGTGGTGGAAGAGTTTTTGGGTTTGAGTCAAGTCACTGTGAATAGACAAGTGATGATAGAGGCAAAGATTATCGAGGTTGAATTAGATGATGCCTTTCAATCTGGGATCAATTGGTCTGTTTTGGGCACGTCGGGTCAAAGCGGAATTGTAGCGAGCCAGACAGGCGGCGGACAAATTTTGGGTGGTTCTGGCGTAAGCAACTCCGCTGGCCAGCTTGGAAATCTTCAACCGGACGCATTTGCGCCCATTAAGTCGAGTATCACGTCGGCCTTCGGTGGGATTTTTGCTCTGCAAGCGAATATGCGCAATTTTTCCGCCTTCTTTGAGTTATTGAAGACCCAAGGCAAGGTTCACGTTTTGTCGAGTCCGAGAATTTCCACGGTAAACAATCAAAAGGCGGTGATTAAAGTCGGCGGTGACGAATTTTTCGTAACGGCCATTACGCCTACGCCAGCCACGGTGGGGGCCACCGTGGCGCCGATGCCTTCAGTGGAGCTAACGCCGTTTTTCTCCGGCATCGCGTTGGATGTGACTCCGCACGTTGACAGCAAAAAGAACGTCATATTGCATATACATCCCAGCGTCAGCAGTGTTTCCCAGAAGGACAAAAGCATTGTTCTTAGTGGTGCGAGTTACAGCTTGCCATTGGCATTTAGCACCATTCAAGAATCTGACAGCGTGGTTCGCGCCGGAAGCGGCGAAATTATTGTCATCGGTGGCTTGATGAAAGAAGGCGTGTCCGATCAGAATGCGTCCGTTCCGTTGCTGGCAGATTTGCCCTTAGTGGGCGACTTTTTCAAGCACCAAAAGCTCACAAGAATCAAAAAGGAATTAATTATTTTGCTGAAGCCAACCGTGATGGATGCGGACAAATTGTGGGAGAACGTCGTGCAAGTAGGTGAGCGAAAGGCCGTTACGTTGGATTCGGCGGAGTAGCATCAAACCATGGTCGCCAGCGTATTTGATGTGTATGAGGGACGCGCGGCCGCCGAAAGGCAGCCGAAGCTGATCTATGCAGATCATTTTTCGCTCAGTTCGCCGCCGTTTAGCATAACACCGGATACGCGTTTTAGCTTCTCGCATGAGACACAGCAAGTAGCGCTAAATACCTTAATGGTGGCTGTGCGCACAGGGGAAGGCTTTACCAAAATTACCGGCGAAGTAGGCACCGGAAAAACGCTGCTGTGTAGGCAGTTTTTGAGTGCTTTGGAAGATGATTATCTTACCGCCTATATTCCCAATCCATACCTCGAACCCATGACGCTTTTGTTGGCGATCGCCGATGAGTTCGAAATTCGTTACAGTCACGATGTCACGCAACACCATTTGTTGAAATTCCTTAACGAGTTCTTGCTGGACGCCTATAAGCGGCGTCGCTGTGCCGCCATTATCTGTTTGGATGAGGCGCATGTGATTCCGACCGAGACGTTGGAAGCCTTGCGACTATTGAGCAATTTGGAAACTGAGCAGAATAAATTGGTACAAATATTTTTATTTGGTCAACCCGAGCTGGACCAGCGGTTAGATGATCCGTCCATTAGCCAGCTCCGCCAACGTATTAGCTTTTCATATCGCTTGGGGCAATTGGATGAAGTCAATGTGGGCTCCTATTTGGCGCATCGGTTAACGGTCGCTGGATATGCAGGGCCGAAACTATTTACTGAGGAGGCTGCACGCGCGATCCATGTGGGTAGCGCCGGTACGCCGCGACTGGTAAACATACTCGCGCACAAGGCGCTGCTGTGTGCCTACGGCGAGGGCGCATGTCGAATCACAGCAAAGCATGTGATCGCTGCCATTGAAGACACCGAATCTGCCGTTAAACTAAAACCGAGCTTAAATCGCCTCAAACTTGTTTCCGTCGTGCTGGGAGCCCTCGTGGTATCGACAGTGGCGGTACTGATGAGCTATTGAATGTTAGCTAATACTCGCCTTATGGCTCAGCACAATAGGCGGCCAACCGTCGCGGGTGGCAGGCGATGAGTCTAATTAATAGGATGCTGTTAGATTTAGATCGACGCGCCCAATTACCGCAGAAGGTGGCTTCTGTCGTTAAAGTATTGGACGGATTGGTACCGGTCGACAAGGTCGAAAAAGACGAGACGGTGCCGACGAAAGTCGATGGGCCCCATGAGCGTAAGGGATGGAAAAGGAAGTTTTTATTTCCGGTTTCGCGACGTTACCAACTGGCGGGTCTCGCCGTTGCGATTCTTGTTGGCCTTGCGGTTATGAGTGTCTTTGTTTCGCAACAAGATCTGCCAAATCTAGCGACGCTTGAGTTGGTGTCGCACTCAGCGCCGGGGTCTGAACCGCCATCCGCAGAGCCTCTACTTAAGTCCGTGGCGCCGCCGAAAATTCATTCCCCCGTGGCAACGTTAACGGCTCCAACCGCAAAGAGTGCTAACACGGAACATGTGGTAGACGTGGTGCCACCGAAAATAGAGTTGTCTCCGCATTCAGAGAACGGCAATCGTACCGTTCTGGCTGAAGCGAAGGTCCAGGACAACGTAGTGGTCAGTGTAGTAGCTAAAGTGGCAGCAGCGAAGCCTGTAGCGAAATCGCCACCTGTCACCGTCGCGGTTCAGACTCCGGTTCATGTCCCAGCACCAGCCCCCGTGCCTGTGTCTACTCCCATGCCTATGTTTGCTCCGATCACTGCGCCGGTTACTGTTCCGATCCCCGCACCGACCGTCGCGCCCGTGCATAGGTTAACTACGCCTTCTCCACCTGCGTCAACCGACGTGCGACCAACGTCAGCGATCGGATCGGTACAGCCCAGCTCAATCGCAATTAAGCCGCCCACAGCCGAGAAAAAATCGATCAGTCCCAATGCGGATTCGGCTGCAGATATGCGGCACGAGGCGACGACGCTGGTCGAACAAGGCAGGTTGGTCGAGGCATATGAGAAATATCGCGATATTCTTGCCTTTTACCCGCGCGATGTAAAAGCGCGTGAGGGTCTGGTCAATGTTATGTTGCAACAAGGTGACTGGGGTGATGCGCAAAACGTGCTCAAAGAAGGTATGGGCCTTGTGCCGGAAAACTTCGGGTTCGCGCAACAACTGGCTAGGCTCCATACGGAGCAAGGTAACAATGAGAATGCGCTTGAATTACTGCTGAGGAATCGTGAAAATGGAAAGTCGGATGCGGATTACCTCGGGTTTTTGGCGGCTGTTTATCAACGCCTGGCTCGGCCCATTCAAGCGCGCGAAACCTACGGCGAGGCGCTACGCTTGCGCCCGATGGACGGTCGCTTATGGACGGGGTTAGCCATTTCGTTTGAGGCGGAAAATAATTGGGCGGCGGCGCGTGACGCCTATTCGCATGTGCGCGCCAGCCTTAACGTGGACGAAAAGCTAATTGAATTTGCAGAGCGTCGGCAAGCTGAATTGATAAATAAGTAAAAGGGAACGCGCGATGCGTCTATTGACCTGCCGATTCGAGGAACAAACCTACCTGGGCGTTCTGTTAGGAAATGAAGTATTCTTACCCGGACGTGCGTCGGGCTCTCCCGCTGAATTTCGCGATGTTTTTTCGTTGCTGGATGGAGGGAAAGACGCGTTAGCGCGGCTAGCGTTGTTGGCAGCGGCAGCGCCGAGCGGCAAGCTCATTCCGTTGGACAGCTTGGAATTGTTAGCGCCAATTCCTCGCCCACGCAAGAACGTGATGTGCTTGGGCTGGAACTATATTGACCATGCTCAAGAGTCCGCGACGGTCAGCGGTCGGGTACTGGAGATTCCTGAGTATCCCGTTGTGTTTACAAAAAGCGTTAGCAGTATTAACGGCCCCTACGCGAACATTCCGGCACATGTGGATCTTACTAAAAAATTGGATTGGGAAGTTGAGTTAGGCGTTGTCATTGGCAAAGGCGGCTGTAACATTGCGGAGGCAACGGCACTTGAACACGTTTTTGGCTACACCGTAGTTAACGATATATCCGCGCGTGATTTACAGTTTCGGCACAAGCAGTATTTTCTCGGCAAGAGTCTTGATGGCGCCTGCCCGATGGGGCCGTATATTGTGACGGCCGACGAGGTGCTTGATCCGCAAAATCTACAATTACGCAGTTGGGTCAACGGTGTTCTTAAGCAAAGCGCCAGTACCCGCGATATGATTTTCAGTATTGCCCGCACCCTTTCCATACTCTCGCGCGGTATGACGCTGGAGCCGGGCGATATTATCGCCACCGGAACACCGGCGGGTGTCGGCTTTGCGCGGACACCGCCGGAATTTTTGAAGGCAGGTGATGTCGTAGAATGTGAAGTATTAGGAATAGGTCGACTTAAAAACGAGATTGCGTGAGACTCCTTAAAACGCCAAATGCGTCGCAACTTCATTTCGTACACTAGGAACTACTTTTGCATTTTGCCTTGTCCATTTTTACCGGCTTACTATGTTGGGAGCTGCTCGCTCACTTTGCCATTATTGATCCTCGCTTTTTTCCCGCACCGACGTCTATTTTGGCGTATCTCGTATTCGAAAGTGTCACCGATGGATTGCCAAAACACGTAGCAGTCAGTATGTGGCGTATCGCGGCAGGCTTTACTATCGGGTCCGTACTCGGTGTGGCCGTTGGCGTCATCATGGGTTTAATGCCGCGTGTTCGCCGCATTATTTACCCCTGGATAAGCGTTACCTATCCCTTGCCAAAAATTGCGCTGTTTCCATTGATTATGTTAGTGCTAGGCTTGGGCGACGCGCCGAAAATTACGGTGATCGCATTGGGCAGTTTTTTTCTAGTGCTCATAAACACCCTTCAAGGCATTGATGGATCACCAAAGATTTATCGCGATCTCGCGGTTGTTTACCGTGTAAGGTATTGGCAACAGGTTTTTCATATCGTTATTCCAAGCGCCGCGCCAACGATTTTTGCGGGCCTTAAATTGGCGTTAGGCTATAGCTTCGTGATGATGGTGGCCTCTGAGTTTTCCGGTGCTGACAGTGGCTTGGGCTACATTATTTGGCAGTCATGGGAAACCTTTAGCATTAAGGCCATGTACGCGGGCATTTTCGTGGTGGGTGTGCTGGGTATGGTTGGTAATTACACTTTAGATTGGACAGAGCGTCGTTGCTTGCCTTGGTACCGCCCACACGCGTAGCGTAGGCATTATTCGCTCTACCCAAGCAAACCCATTACTTCATCGACATACTCTGTATAACTCTCCTGCTTTCGCGTAGTGATTGGATCACGCGGATGCGCCAGTTCAATGTTGACGATTTGCCGGATCGTTCCTGGGTGGGGGCTAAAGACCGCCACGCGGTCAGCCAGCATCACCGCTTCTTCGATGTCATGTGTAACAAATATCACTGTTTTTTTATTCGGTTGCCACAAGCTAATTAATAGTCTGTGCAGGATAATACGTGTTTGAAAATCGAGATAAATAAAGGGTTCATCCATCACTAAAATATCGGACTCAAAAGCGAAGGCGCGCGCTAAACTGATGCGTTGTCGCATTCCGCCCGACACCGCGTGCGGTAAGTAGTGACTAAACTCTGATAAGCCGACTTGGGCAAGGTAGCTATCCGCGATAGTCGCTCGCTGCGAGGACGCCATGGCCGTGTTTTGCTCTAACATAAATAGAATGTTCCGCCGCAAGCTCATCCAAGGCAATAGCCCGTGTTCTTGAAATACCATGGCAAAGG
>JANOTC010000053.1:0-3838 GCA_031416175.1 Gammaproteobacteria bacterium | reverse complement strand
CACTCGACAACACCCATAAATCCACTCCTGTTGCGGTCTAGACTAACTATTATTTTGTCTTGATATTTTTTTCACAACGTCTGCTCCAACGTTACCCCTTTCCTCCCCAACACCTCAACTTCCCTGGCACGGGCCTCCGGTTCCAATTCACCCAGCCGCTGTGCAGCAGCGTAAAATTTCACCCAATCACGATTTTGCTCCACAAATAAGCTATAAAACGCCGGTACACGCTCCAAATACGTGGCGACGGACACCAAGCGTGCGTTGTTCACCGGCAAATCGAACCAAGAATCAAAAGCGTTGTCACCATTCCAACTTGCTTTAAGTTGCGCATAGTCACTTTTCATTTTCTCAATGGCGCGTTTCTTTTCTTCACGCATGTCATCCGGCATTTTCCCGCTCGCATAAATCCGAATCAATTCTTGCCGCGTACTGAGTAATAAATCGCGAAATTGTCGGCGCTGTTGAATACGAGTTAGGTGTTTTTCTAGTTTTTCCGGGTGGTGTTCTCGCAGCCACGCTAATGTGCCTATCTGTTCGACGGCGGTGGCGAGTGCTTCGTTAAATTCAGCGTCACTTTTTATGTAAATCACTTGATGTGTGAGTTCGTGAAAAATCAATCCGGCTAATTGCGGTTCGCTCCAACGCATCATGGTGTTGAGCAGGGGGTCGGTGAACCAGCCTAACGTCGAGTAGGCGGGAATTCCGCCGAGGAACACGTCTAGTCCTTGCTGTTCGAGTTCGTTTGCAAAATTCTTGGCGTCTTGTTCCGAAAAGTAGCCGCGATAACTGGCGCAGCCGACGACGGGGTAGCACCATTGTTTGGGTTCGAGTGAAAATTCGGGAGCGGCGAATATATTCCAAACAACATAGTTGCGGCCGAGGTCCAAGTAATAATGGTAACTGTCGTTTTTAGGGAGGTGGAGGGTTTCGCTGGCGTAGTGGCGAATCGCGGTGGCACGAGTCAGTTTGTCGCGTAAATCGGGGGAAATATCGGGTCGCGCTAAGACGCGGTCGATGCGTTCTTTGTTCCACCAAATGTCCATTTGGCCAGCAACGGACTGGGAATAGTAAGAGACGGTGGCGCAACTGCTGAGGGCCAACAAGGTGGCTACACCTGTGGCCAAAGCCAGATAACGAAACCTGTTATGATGGAAGTTGATTTTCACAGTCTAGAAAACTCCGAGTAGTCGTCATGCAAGTGTATCTTGTTGGTGGGGCGGTGCGGGATACCCTGTTGGGGTTTGTGCCTGCCGAGCGAGATTGGGTCGTCGTCGGGGCGACGCCGCAGGAGATGCTTGCGCTCGGTTATCAACAAGTCGGCAAAGACTTTCCCGTATTTTTGCATCCGCAAACAAAAGAAGAATATGCGCTAGCGCGCACCGAGCGTAAAACCGCGCGCGGTTACCATGGTTTCGAATTTGATACAGGCGTCGAGGTTACGCTAGCGCAGGATTTATTGCGCCGCGATTTAACCGTCAACGCAATGGCGATGACGCCTGAGGGTGAATTAATTGATCCGTATGGCGGGCGGCGTGATCTTGACGGTCGCTGCTTGCGCCATGTTTCCACTGCATTCGTTGAAGACCCCGTACGTGTTTTGCGTTTGGCGCGATTCGCGGCACGCTTTGCGAGCTTGGATTTTAAAGTCGCGGACGAGACGCAAACGCTAATGCGCGAAATGGTCAATCAAGGCGAAATTGACGCGTTGGTGCCGGAGCGCGTTTGGGCGGAATTTGCAAAGGCATTGGGCGAGCCGACCCCGACTGAATTTGTGCGTGTCTTGAGAAACTGCGGTGCGTTGGCGCGTCTTTTTCCGGAGCTGGATCGTTTGTTCGGTGTGCCGCAACGTGCGGATTATCACCCGGAAATTGACTGCGGTGTGCACACGTTGATGGTGTTAGAGCAAGCGGTGAAATTGAGCGCGGAGCGTGAGGTTCGGTTTGCGGCGTTGCTGCATGATTTGGGTAAGGGCGATACGCCTGCCGATGTGTTGCCGAGCCATCACGGGCACGAAGCGCGTTCGGTGCAGCATATTCAAGCCGTGTGCGAACGGATGCGGGCGCCGGCAACGTTTCGCGAACTTGCGGTGATGGTGGCTAAATATCATTCGCATTGCCATCGCGCGTTCGAATTGCGACCTGGTACGGTGCTTGAATTGATTGAAGGGACGGACGCATTGCGGCGGCCCGCGCGGTTCGAGCAATTCCTTCTTGCTTGTACTGCGGATGCACGGGGCCGTTTGGGGTTCGAGACGACGCCTTACCCGCAAGCTGATTTTTTGAGAGCGGTGTTGGAAGCGTGTCGAACCGTGGCGGTGCAGCCTCTATTGGCATTGGGGTTACGAGGCACTGATCTCGCCGCTGCGTTACGCGCTGTTAGGATAGAAGCACTAACGCTTGTTCGAGCGGAACCTTGGTGGCCATCAAAGCCAATAAAATGAAACGGAGGATCGAGTGGTAGGTCCAACTGTTGGGGCAGCGGCGATGGGGTTATGATTTCTTTGAACAAAACAATGAAAATAAAGCTTTTTTCCCCCGTGCCGACATCTTATCAGACGCCTCCCTCGATCCTAATTCAATCCGCGCAAGCAGAAGCGAGCCACTATGAAAGCATCCGAACTGTTTGTTAAGTGCCTAGAAAACGAATCGGTGGAGTACATTTTTGGCGTTCCAGGCGAGGAAAACCTGGACGTGATGGACGCGCTGCTCGATTCCAATATCAAATTTATCACCACCCGACATGAGCAAGGCGCTGCGTTCATGGCCGACGTTTACGGGCGGCTAACAGGGCGCCCAGGCGTGTGTTTGTCGACCCTAGGGCCAGGCGCCACCAATCTCATCACCGGCGTGGCAGACGCGAATATGGATCACGCGCCCTTGGTGGCCATCGCGGGTCAAGCAGATTCCAATCGACTGCATAAAGAAGCGCATCAAGTGCTGAACTTGGCGGAAATGTTTCAGCACGTGACGAAATATTCATCGCGATTGATGACGCCTTCTGTGATTAACGAAGTGGTTCGCAAAGCCTTTAAAGTCGCGATGACCGACAAAAAAGGGGCGACATTTATCGAGTTTCCTGAAAACTTGGCGAAAATGGACGTTAAGGACGCCACGCCTTTGCGTGTAAAAACACCGATGCTGCCTGAGCCGCATACCAGTCGCGTGGAGTTGGCGGCGAAAATAATTTCGGAAGCGCGCGAGCCGATGATACTGGCAGGCAATGGCGTTATCCGCTCTGGTGCCTGGGATCAATTACTTAAGTTCGCTGAAAAACTAAACATACCCGTCGCGAATACGTTCATGGCCAAGGGCGTGATTCCTTTCCGCCATCCGATGGCGTTAGGGAGTGCAGGCTTGCAGGCGCATGACTACGTGCAATGCGGTTTTGCTAAAGCGGACGTGGTGATTTGCATTGGCTATGATTTGGTCGAATACCCCGCAAAGCTGTGGCACCCGACTTGTGATCGACGCTTAATACACATTGATGCGGTGCCCGCCGAAGTAGATGCGTACTATCAAATTGACGTGGGCGTGGTCGGCGACATACGGATTAGTTTGGACCGAATTGCCGCGACTGCCACGCCACATGTCGGTCAACGCATGCGTCCGTTGCGCGAGGCCTTGATAACGGAGATGAATCAACACAAGGACGATGACGGATTTCCGATTAAGCCGCAGAAAATCATTTACGATTTGCGCAAATCGTTGGCGCCCGATGACGTGGTGATTTGCGACGTGGGCGCCCATAAGATGTGGATGGCGCGCATGTACCGTTGCGATGTACCGAACACGTGCATTATCTCCAATGGCTTCGCGAGCATGGGCATTGCGGTGCC
>JANOTC010000052.1:0-8833 GCA_031416175.1 Gammaproteobacteria bacterium | reverse complement strand
GGCTTCATCGCTGCTTACTACGTTTTCCCTGCGCGTGATATTTTGCTCAAGGCTCGTTAGCACGGGGTCCTCGTGCTCGCTTGAAGCCTTTGCCTGACTTGAATCCTTCAGGTCAGACGTAGTGTCAGTGTCGTGATTTTTCATAAACGCCGACCGCCTCCTTGCGTGTTACAATTTTAGGGTCGGTCGACCTGAAAAAATTCCCACATACTCGTCCAACGATTCGCCGATCACAATCCCATTGTCGTTAATCTCAAAAAAACGAATATCTTTACTGTGCTCACTGCCGCGCACCTTGACTACTGAGAGAGCGCGCCTAAACTGGCCGGCAATTTCGACATAGCGTTGCACAACAATCGCGTCAACGAGGAAGGCAGTGCCAATGGGACTAAAACGCAAATCCGTGTAACGGTCTTCCAATTCCGACGTCATCACAATCGTCACGCCCATACCCGTTAACTCAGCCACCAGCCGATACAACGAGCCGCGAAAATCCTCGTAAAACTCAGGGGCCAACGCCAACTCAAAGCCCGACAAAGAATCGATGACCACACGCTTGGCGTGCTTGCGCTCTATGGTTCTAATCAAATCATACAAAATTTCATCAATCGACAAATCCAAGGAGCGCGTATTGATCACGCCCACATGACCTGTTGCTACCAGCGCAGCCAATTTGCCGCTCAGCGATTGGCTGGGGCTTTTCTCAAATGCCGCAATCACGCCCGGCTCGCCCAGGCGCACCCCTTCGGCGAGAAAATTCGTCGCCAAAACGGTTTTTCCAGACCCCGACGGCCCAACCACGAGCATCGAATAACCCATCGGCAAGCCTCCGCCGAGCAAGCCATCCAAGCCCGGCGTACCTACGGACAAACGTTTTTCGTCCGCCTTGGTTATGGCATTAACTGCCGTGCTGTGCTCGATAATCGCGCGCGGGAATATTTCAATTCCGTCATCCGAAATTCGGAACGTATGCAATCCGGGCGCTTGCGCCTGGCCCCGCATTTTAACCACCTGCATTTTGCGCACCATAGAATTGCGGTGCAAGTTTTGTGACACCCAGAGTATGCCGTCGGCCACTGTAAATACCGGACTAGATTCAGCTTCTGCTTTTAGATATTCCCCGATTAAGAACGTGGTGGCTTGCCAACTCGCCATTTGCATGCCCAACTTCTGCACAAACCCTTGGATGTCGGAGTTCCCATTGCCACTAGACTTGGCTGAATGCACCACAGAACGAAATGAATCTACGAATACCAAGCTGGGCGTGTAGTCGTTCACTTCTGCAGAAATTCGCGTCAATATTCGCTCAAAATCGCCGTCCAACAAGTCGGCTGACAAATTCACAAACCGAACTGACTTGTTTATTTTCTTCAGGTCGAAAAATGAAAACTGTTGTTGATAACGCAGCATCTTCAATGCAGGTTCACCTAGCACCGTAAAAAAAAGCGCTCGAAAATCCGGCCTTGCCAACGAAAACATCATTTGGTGCGCGAGGGTCGTTTTTCCGCTGCCGGGTGTTCCGGCAATCAAATTAAACGAAAACTCTGGCAGACCGCCGCCCAATAAATTATCCAGGCCCGGCACGCCCGTTTTCAACCGAACTATGCTTACTTTTTTACTCATGTGATAAATCCTTGTCGGCCAGACCAGGAGCGAAATCACCCCAAGCGGATCGCAAAATACTGGTTGTTAATTCTTCACCAATTAGCGAGGCCAAAATGTCTGTAAACGTTATCAGCAACAGGCAGTTTGCCGCACACGCCCGCTCAGGTGTTTGTACGGAAAATGCCAACTTTAATTTGGCAAATTGATTGTCTATTTCTGATGATAAGGGGCAGTCAGTGAACCAAGGGAAGGTAGCCTGCGCAAGGAAAATGCTTCTGACATAAAGTGAACAAAAACCGCCTTCGCCAATGATCGAAATTATTTTGGACGCAAGTTGTTCCCACAAGTCCACCGCATTAACTGCCGCGACGTCTACGCATTGTGCGGAGAGATGCTCAATTATCTGGTGTCGCAGTAGCTCGCTGGTTTTCATAAATGACATTCGGTTAAAGCCAATCATAACAACACACTTCGTATACCGCTGCAGAATGCCACTGGCACCGATTTGAAAAGTGCCAGCAGCAAAACGCACCATACTCTACCTCCAAACAACAAGACAGCGTTATTTGGCGTAGTTAAAAATTATGTTAACGCGACGATTTTCTTGCTGGCCTTCTAGGCTGGTGTTATAAGAAAAGCGTCGTGTTTGTCCAAAGCCCTCGGGCGAAAGGCGAGAACGTGCGATGCCGAAATTTTCTACTAGGTAATTCACAACATTTTGAGCACGGCGCTGTGAAATATCCATCGCTAAATCCGCCGTAGATTGCTGATAACCCGCGTGCCCTTCCACCGTTGCTGTGACCTTAGGATTCTCTTTCAAGAAGTCTGCCACCTTTCTCAAATCGTCCGCGTATTGCGGTCTAACCTCTGTTTTGTTGCCATCGAACTCCATATCCAGCGCCATCGTAAGCCGAGCGGGCGTCACTTTGAGTCCAGCCAAATCTGTCGCGCAGGCAATCACGGCGCCCGTGCGTCGATTCTGGCGCTTGCCCTCTTCGGTGGCGTTATCTGCTATAGGATGCGTTTCTCCGTATCCCACGGCGGTCAAGCGTGAACGCGCAATGTGCGCATTTTCTACTAGATAATTCACAACGCTCTCAGCGCGCTGTTGGGAAAGCTTCATGTTTTGCTCGCTGGCCCCCACATTGTCGGAATGGCCTTCAATTAACGCTGTGGTGTCGGGATATTTATTCATGAAAGTCCCAACAACCGAGAATTTCTCTTTTCCTTCGCGCTGAATGTCATCCTGATTAATGTCAAATTGAATATCGAGGATACTGCAATAGCGCTCTTTGCCAACCGGCGCTGGCACGATAACTAACTGCGACGAGGATGATACTCTCCGCTCAGGCGTTGGTGTCGCAGCCCTGTCGGGCGGCGCCGGAATTGGCTTGGAAACAGGCGCCGTTGAGTTCGTTTCATGCCCACCAAAGCGATAAATGAGACCAATCGAGACTAAATCGATATCACCTATATTTCCCACAGCATCGTTAATTCGATAGCGTTCCGCATCAGCACGTAGCGCAAGCGCGGCAGTTATGTCGTATTGAATTCCCAAGCCGACCTTAAAATTCGCCTCGCGTTTGCTCGGGTTGGCATTGAGCACGTGGGTGGCTCCCGTTCCTGCGAAAGAATCTTTGGCCTGCGCATAATTCGCGCCTAGCCGAGCAAACGCCGACAATCTGTTCATAATGGGCATAGTGCCAACCACATCGAAATTTATGCCCTTTATCTTCATACTACCATCAAGCGTGCCAGCCGGTACCGTTGTTGCCACATAACCGAATTCGCCCAGGTCGAAGTAGCCGCCCTCTAACGCAAGGTATGGGTTGAACTGGTAGCCACCAAAGAGCTTGTAACCGATACTACTGTCGTCTTCATCAATGCGGCTTCCGGCAAAGCCGTTTGCCGTTAAGCCGCGTCCAATTGATGCGCTGTCTATGCTTGCGTTGGATTGACCAATGTTCATTCCGGCATACCAGCCTGTGTCATCGGCGACTGCCAATGAGCTGGAAAGTATGGTCATTGCCAAAAGACTCAGTGTTCCTGGAAATGATACAAATTTGAACGTTGCTAGTTTCACGAGATTCTCCACGAAGAGTCTCCGCACGCTTCCATCAGGATGTCACGGAGAATAATTAATGTTAGCGTTTTTGGATTTTACTAAGCAAAGTCGCGTCGCCTGAGCAAGCCCAGGCGACGCGTTACCTAATACATAAAGCCCTACGGAGCAGGTACGTTGATAACATTGCTCAGCAGTGTCACAGGGCCGCCCACTAGAGATATCGCTCTACCGTCCAATGTCGCGCCCGTTCCCATCGAAACGCCAGAAAAGGCGAGTAATGTGCCCTTCATTTGCGCGCCCGCGTTGATGGTCGCTGCACTGCCTATGTGCCAAAACACGTTTTTAGGCTGTGCGCCGTTAGTCAAAATTACTTTAACGCCCGCCCCCACCGTCAGCGTGCTCGGTGACTGGAACACCCACACCGCGTTAGGGTTGCCTTTAGCATCAAGCGTGAGATCAACCGTTGTAATATCAAAGGATGTTCCCGAGGTATAGACTCCCGGTGTGAGCGTTTTCGCGCCTAGCTCCGCGGTATGCGTTATACCGCCCGGCATCGACGCAACAGACGTAGCGTTAAATGCGCTCTGTGCATCCGTTTGAGCTTGCGTGGCAATAGCTAAAGAGCTTGCATCGCCGGGCGCAGGGGGGGCCGTGAATACCTTTCCATTCACCACACCTGGGCAACCGTCGATGGTATACGGATTACCAAAACCATTGCCGTCTGTTAGGCCTGTAATTAGCGTGGAGGCCGATGTCGTTGAGACGTCGCCATTGATCACCGTGTTTCCACAGCTGGTGACGCCCGTTCCACCCGCTGCACCTAACGGCGCAGCAGACAGTAGTGTCACCGCCGGGGCAACGACCGCGCTAGCTCCCGTGGTGAAGGTCCATGATTTATTTGCCGCCAAAGGTAGGCCAGCCAAATCCATCACACCGGTTGTCAATGTGGCAACATAACTTGTATTAACATCAAGCGGGCTAGCTGGGGCAAAAGTAGCAATAGACCTTGCCGCATCATAGGTAACAGTGCCCGATAGTGCATGCGACGGTGAGCCGCTTCCTTGCACCGTAAACGTAGCTGTATTAAGCGTTGCGGTATCCATCCCCTCACTGAATGTTGCATTGACGGTGTTATTAACAGCGACGCCCACCGCAAGGTCAAGCGGCTTCAACAGAATCACCGTAGGCGCCATCAAATCGGCGAACGCGCCCGTGGTAAAGGTCCAAACCGTGTTAGCCGCCAGCGCATTGCCCGCCAAATCGGTGGCTGCTGTGGTAATCGTGGCGGTGAATAACGTGTTAGTCGCCAAACCCGAGGACGAACTAGGCATGAACGTGGCTACTTTCCCACCTATGCCATACGTCACAGTACCCGCCACGGGGGTAGTACCCGGCCCCGTTAAGGTAAAACTCGTGCCGGTAAAAGTGGCGGGAATCATACCTTCGCTGAATGTGGAGGCGATCCTGGTATTAGTCGCGACCCCCGTTGCACCCGTCACTGGCGCAGTTAGGGCGACTCTGGGGCGAGTAGTGTCAGTTATTGCGCCCGTGGTAAAGCGCCATACATAAGGACTGGCCAAGGAAACGCCCGTTGCTAGGCTTTTCACCGCAGTCACTGTCGCTGTGTAAAGAACGTTAGGCGCCAGTGTGGTAGCAGGCGTGAGTGTAAAGGACGCTATCCTGTTACTGGCGTTAAGTGACACCGCGCCTGGAGGATTCACACAGGGTGTCACGCACGTCAAGGTGAAGCTCGCGCCCCCACTCATCGCCGCGATGCGCTCGCTAAAGTCCGCGCTTACAACAGTGTTATTGGTCGGCACGCCCAAAGCACCATTGGCAGGCTCGACGACGGTTACCGTCGGCGCGAGCACGGCCTGAGCGTTACCGAGTACGGGATCCCCACCGCCACATCCCGCCGCTGAAGTTGCCAATAGCCACGCGGCAGTCCACATAAGGGGCTTTTTGATAGTGTCTAATTCGTCCATTTTCATCATCTCGTTATCTCGTCCTGAAAAACCGTCTATCATTGGTTTAGTTCTGCCTATCCGTTAGGCAAAGAGAACACGACTTTTGTCCTATCCTCTTCGCCTGAGGAACCCTATTTCAAGCGCATGTCGTTCTTAACTGAACTCACACCCTTTACATTGCTCGCCACACTGACTGCTCTGTCGATATCGCCCTTTGAACTAACGAACCCGCTCAATTGCACAACCCCTTTAAAGGTTTCAACCACAATCTCCGCCGACTTCAATGTGGGATCTTGAAAAATGGCAGCCTTCACTTTGGTCGTAATCACCGTGTCATCAACGTATTCGCCTGTACCTTCCTGTTTGGCGGTAGACGCACAACCTAAAAATGACAACAATAAAACACTCATAAACATGGCGGCGATCAATTTGCTAACATGGTTCATAACTAAAAATCCTCATTGAAATATATATTATCTAGGTAAGACCAAGAAAAACTTCTCACGCCAATCGAGACTGGCATACACTATAGGTCGACACAACGCCCACGGTGAATATTAGCTGCGCCTGACAAGTCGATCTGTTCGTTAACGCACCAAAACCGACGACAAATCGTCAATGCCTCCGCCTAAGCGCACTTATTTACGGATGCGCACGCTGATGACGGGAGTTAGGATTCGGTGGCAGCAAAGGAAGTGGAGTTGCGCCTAGGGAAATTGCGCGTATTGTTCGAAACAGATACTGAGAACAACATAATCGCTGAAGCAGTGGCGGGCTTAACCTGGTTGCGCGTTACGCAACCAGTCATAGGTCAATTCACACTTAACTCGAATGACTTTCACAGAGTATTTTTGTCACGTCGCGGCCCACGCCACGGTAACCTTTAAAACGGCCGGATGAATCAAACATGGGCTCTCCGCTCACGTGATATATTTCGTGCGCGCCGTTGGCGATTGTCCTGCTGCATATTAAATCTAAAAAAGGTCGTCGCGCTGCGATATTCGCTTCAAGCGTAGCGCGCTCACCCTCATTCCAAAGTACGCCTTGAGCGTCTTTTTTGTCACCGAGCATGGAATCGACAGACGTTCCTAACATTTCCTGCGCCGGACCATACACTCGGGTGAAACGTCCATTTTCGTCCTGCTCCCAATACCAGTCAGATGCCAATTCCGACAAGCGGCGAAAACGTGCTTCGCTTTCCTGTAGTTCTATCGTACGTTCAAGCACCGCTTTTTCCAAAACTTCGTTGTAATTTTGAAGCCTTTTGTAGAGCAGCCGCACTTCCAGCATATTATGAATGCGTGTTTTGGTCTCTATCAAATCAAAAGGCTTACTAACAAAATCTTTCGCGCCACAGGCAAGTGCCCGCAACTTATGCCCCGGTTGGGCCGTAATCACGAGGATCGGGACGTAACCATCGACGTCGATTTCCTTTAACTTTTCCATCACCTGAAAGCCATCCATACCTGGCATTTGCAGATCGAGTAAAATCAAATCATAGTGATTATTTCGATGCATAGTGTAAACGGCATGTGGATCCACTGTCGACTCAACGCGCAGATAACCCGCATCACGAAGAACCTGTTGCAGCAGCGCCACATTGGCTTGTTGGTCATCTACAATTAGTATCTTGGCATTAAGAATTTCGGCTGCAGCCATCATACAAAACTCGCTTCATTTTCTTTGTGTTGAACATCGGTCTCATACAAACACGTTTCCGCATTTGTTTATCATCGCGCACATTTCTATCATACAAATATTTATGGCATATATAATACTCTTCACCCTAAATAATCAGCATGTCTAGCAACCGCCTATTCGTAAAGCACAGCGCGATTCTCCGCTTCAATCAATACACGTTCTGTGCGCCAGCGCACGTAAGCTTCAATCTCGATTCGATAGCATAGCACCCATCAGCAATGGTGTATGATGACGACAAATCGCCCATGGGGCAACGTATTATTCTGCGCATGTCGTAGCGTTTGCATACAATGGGATCCGGCGATGGAAAATACAACGATGACAGGGTTAGACGACATTAGCGTCAACAGTAAAACAGCCAGCGTGGAGCCAACCGCTTTGGCGCTTCATACACCGCTCAATTTGTCGAACATCGCGCTCACCGTATTGGCAGTGCTCGCGGTCATTTTCGCATTACAATGGGCCAGTGCAGTGTTCATTCCGTTAATGCTGGGATTGATGATTAGCTACGCGCTTTCACCTCCCGTTAATTTAATGCAAAAATGGAAGATCCCGCGCGTCATTGGCGCCGCCGTGTTATTACTTGCCTTCGTTGGCGGAACAGCGTCCGCCGTTTATTCTCTGAGCGACGATGCCGCCAACCTCATCGAAACGCTACCGGAAGCGGCAAAAAAACTCCGCCTCGCGTTGGCCAAAGAATGGGGAACATCCGACGGTGCAATGGATCGAGTGCAAAAAGCCGCGACCCAGCTTGAACGCGCCGCCAGCGAAACTGGCGCCCAAGCACCCGCCACACCACGCGGCGTAACGCGAGTTCAAATTGAAAGGCCGCAGCTTGATATCAAGGAATACCTCTGGATGGGAACTAAAGGCTTGCTTGGCTTTGCAGGCCAGCTTAGCATGGTGCTATTCTTAGCGTATTTTATATTAGTTTCGGGCAACACATTTCGACGAAAAATGGTTAGGCTTGCAGGCCCCACGCTTAGCAAGAAAAAAATCACGCTTCAAGTTCTCGACGAAATTACGGCGCAAATTCAGCGTTATCTGTTAGTCCAAGTTTTCACCAGCGTTGTCGTCGGCGTAGCAACCTGGCTCGCCTTTCTCTGGATCGGCCTAGAGCACGCGGCAATATGGGGAATCGCGGCTGGCGTTTTCAATTCCATCCCCTACTTGGGTCCAATTATCATTACGGGCGGCACCTCCCTCGTCGCCTTTCTTCAATTCGGAACCCTTAGCGAAACACTTCTGGTAGCGGGCACAGCACTGCTTATTACTAGCCTTGAAGGTTACTTGCTAACACCGTGGCTAACAGGCCGAGCAAGTCGGATGAACCCCGTGATCGTTTTCATTGGCGTTCTGTTCTTCGGTTGGTTATGGGGCGTGTGGGGATTACTCTTAGGAATGCCCATTATCATGATTATTAAGTCGATATGTGATCGAGTTGATGATTTGAAGCCGGTTGGGGAACTCCTCGGCGAATAAACTGCCATCGCCC
>JANOTC010000051.1:0-3869 GCA_031416175.1 Gammaproteobacteria bacterium | reverse complement strand
TAACCGTCGGACTTCCGGTCACTGTCGGTACGACGCTGGCGCTCCGATTAATCCGAACGGTGCCCACAAGGGGCTCAGCATCAGCAACAGCAATCTCATAGGTGAATTCGTCAGAACCAGCAAAACTCGCATTACGCCGGTAATTTACTTTCGTACCCGCAACTTCTGCTGTGCCGTACGTCGGTGCCGTCTTTATGCTGATGAGGAAGTCACTTGATGGCGTGTTGGCTACATTAGGAGCCAAGTCAATTTGAATGACGCCTTCAATTTCAGTGTCGGTATTGACTACGAGCGCCGGATTGGCCAGGGTGGTTACGAAATTAGGCTTAAACGTCACCGGCGCACTGGCCGTAGCGCCCGTTTTATCTGTCACAACGTAAGTGACGGTGCGGATTGCCCGGCTATTGTTAGGCGCCTGAAAACTTAACTTGCTACCTTGCCAGCTTAAATTAGTTGTATCGGCACCCGGCGCGAAGGTGTAGGTCAACACGTCGCCTGTATCAAGGTCTGACGCGTAATAGCTTAAATCCACTTGGATCTGAGTCCCTGCGGCGCCTTCGATTATCGCGTCGGTGGCCACCGGCACGTCGTTAATCGCACCCACGTTAATGACGTAATTAAATTCGATTATTTGATTTTGAGAATCTTTAAGACGGATCGTAAAAGAGTCCTGCCCAGAAAAATTGGCGTTAGGCGTGTATTTGTAGTCCGAACCACTTGGCGCCAAGACACCGTGTGTTGGCCCACTTACTGATATGACGGAATACCCTTCGGCAAGATTGCTCGCATTCGCTGCAAAGGCAAGCCCAATCAGGCTCTCGTCTTCTTTCGTTTTATCGGAAAAATAGACGCGTGAGGGCGCACCACCATCTTGATACCCGCGAACATCCAAATCGAGATAGCCCGAACGAGTCACCGTACCATCTATAACGCTATACGGTAATTGTACACGGACATTACCAATGTCCGTGGCGATGGACACGTAAATATACCCACCCGCTCCCGCAACCGTCGCTTCAGGATCCAACGCTAACAAATTAGCGCCGTTAACATTGATATTAAGTTGAAGCACGCCAATGGGTAATACGCAACTCACGCAAATTGTTGAAAACTGCCCAGCCGAAACAGCCATGTTTAACGTCGGCAAAGTGTCATGAGTGGAAAAATACGCTTGAGCAGACACTTTTGATCCGCCAATCGTTGAACTCGGCTTGGACGGATTAGAACCCGCCAACGCTAATTCCGACACCGTGAGGGACGCCAAGATAGCGAACCAAATCTGCGTCCAGCCTAATAGGGTCGCATGTCTACGCCCAGTCATATAAACTTTCATCGCGTTCAATTTACTACCCTCACGTTTCACTCACTGTTCTTTTCCACTCCACCGTGTATTCTATCCGTTTTCCCAACGGGAAGCGTATAACCCATTTCGGTTACGCTCGTTTCGGCTATCGTCAAAATCGACGCGAAGCGGCATGATGGTAGACTCCGGATAGCATCATGCATTCCTGAATATTCTCTCAATTAAACGGCAGCCATGACAGAACACATAGATCGTTACGAAATCGTATCCGAACTCGGCCAAGGGGGAATGGCCGTCGTTTATAAAGCCTTAGATCCCACATTGCACCGGCATGTCGCGATTAAACTGCTGCGCGAAGAGCAGTGTACCAGCTCGGCATTTCGCCAACGTTTTGTGCAAGAAGCTCGCACCATGGGCAATCTCTCGCACCCAAATATTGTCAAAATCTACGATGTCGGCGAATGGAACAATCGCCCCTACATCGCCATGGAACTCTTGGAAGGCCATTTCCTCGAAAAAAAGACCAACGCGGGCGAGCGCTTAGCGGCTGACGTTGTCATTGAAATTGGCAGGCAACTCGCCCTTGCCTTGATTTGCGTGCATGCCAGCAACACGGTCCATCGTGATATCAAGCCAGCCAATATCGCGCTCTTACCTGGCAATCAAATCAAACTTAGCGATTTCGGTATCGCCCATGTTGAAAAAGAAGGCCTAAGCCCGCTCACGCAAACAGGCGAAATGCTTGGCACGCCACATTACATGTCGCCTGAACAAATTCTCGGCAAAGCCGCCGACGCGCGCTCCGATTTGTATGCGGTAGGCGTTATACTTTATGAGTTAGTCGCAGGCCGAAGGCCATTCGAAACGACCAACCTGGCGAACCTGGTTTATCAAATTAGCCACGAAAATCACACGCCCTTGCCGCGCGTAGCCCAAGCGATTCCTAAAGCGCTCATCGCCATCATTGACAGACTCTTATCGAAAAAACCAGAACAACGTTTCCAAAATGCCACGGAGCTATTGGCCGCCCTGGACAACGTTAGGCAGTTTGGCGACAAGACTGACGCTTCGAAACAAGGCAAGCGAACCAAATTCGCCCCGATTGGAATCATTGCTGGTTTAATAGGTGTCGGCTTGGTTGTCTTCACAATTATGCGCTCCAACGAGATAGCGACACCTGTCGTCCCGCCTGGGCCGAAACCTATTGTCGCCGCCAGCGTAGAAAAAACGGTGTCAAACAAGCTAAAAGGCCTCGAATGCGCAGAATTAGTCCCAACATTCATTAACGGCACATTAACCGTACGCGGCTTTGTCGGTAAGGACGAGGACAGCGTGCGAATCATGGAGGCGTTGGAAAGGATTTCAGGCGTCACTAACACCGTAATTGAAATTGAGACAAAACCGTGGCCCGAGTGCGCGGTAGCGAGCCTAACCGACGCGACACAGCAAAACTCGCCACGCGCCCCCGGCGTGAATCTTCTCGTCGGCGATGGCCGCAATATGGCACAACCCGGTCAAGCGCTCAAAATGGAAGTTGCGCTCGGCGACGCAGAAGCCTTTGTTTACGTGGACTACTTCAGACCCGATGGGAGTGTCACCCACGTTTTACCAGGCCAAAAACGGGCTGCCGCAACGCTTGCTGCAGGTTCAAAGCTCAAATTAGGAGCAAAAGCATCAACGAGCGGCGGTGGTGACGATTTAGTGTTAGTCATGGCGACACGTGAACCCCTGCCTAGCGGCAATCGCCCCAGTTCCGAACAAGCGCAAGACTATCTCGCGTTTCTCTATCAGCAAGTTCATGTCGCCAAACGTGAAATACGTGGCCTTTATCAAATTATTACTGTAGAAAATCCGTCATAGAGGGAGTATTGACCTATGAAATTCACGAAATTTCGCCTGCTATCCATCGTCGGGGTCGGCATGATCGGATTGTTAGCCCTGGGCTGCGCGCCCAAGGGCATTTCGGTGATCGAAACAGAACAAGGCACCGACGAAGACGCTGACAAGCTGTTAGTTGTTGATTGCCTATTGCCTGGACAAATTAAGCGCCTAGGCGCGGGTATGACCTACGTTACGCCACGTCGCCCAGCGAAATTAAGTGGTGTGGACTGTGAAGCACGCGGTGGCGAATACGTGGCCTATGATCAAGCCAACCATGCGACAGCGCTCAAAGTCTGGTTAGCGGCCGCCGAGGAAGGCGATAAAGTCGCACAAACCTACGTGGGCGAAATCTATGAAAAAGGCTTTGGCATTACGCCCGATTACAAAATCGCCGCCGCCTGGTATCAACGTGCTGCCACACAAGGTGACTCACGGGCGAAGCTAAACTTGGGTTATCTCTACGAACGCGGCCTCGGCGTCCCGCAAGACCTTGCGCAGGCCATCGCCCTATATCGCGATGCGTCCAGTCTTAAAGAAACCGATATTGAATATGTCGCCGCTGTGGACGCGTCCGACAATCAAGGGGCCGAACAAATTAGACGGCTGAAAAATGACTTAGAAGCAGAAAAAGAAAAAACGGTCGTCCTCACTAAACAAGTCGAAACTGCACAGTCAGAAATCGTCC